>JBCCBF010000066.1:0-10445 GCA_039814445.1 Pseudomonadota bacterium | reverse complement strand
CCGGCCCGCCCCCGGCCCGCTCGCCCCTTACGGCCAACGCCTCACCAATCATTACGCTTGGGCCCCACTCGCCGTGGTGTCTGGCGCCGCATCCGGCCCGCCAATGACAACCCACGACCCTGGCTAGCCTGGGCACGTCTTATCCTTATGATGGCGGTCGGGTTATGGCTGGCCAGGTTAGCCATAGACGGGCTTATAGCCTTCTAAGCGTGCCCCTTCCCCAATCCAGCCCATATTATCAGCCAATCACCAGGCTCAACAGGCGGTCAGCGGCCATCTGGGCCGGTTGTAAGCGGCCTTGACCCAATTGCTGGGCGACACTCTCATACCCATCTAAGACCGCCTCTCGGGCCTTTTGGTCACGGATCAAGCGCAGCATCTCTTGGCTTAAACGCCCTGGTGTACAATGCTCTTGTAAGCATTCGGCGATAAGCGGTCGGTCCAGGATCACATTGGGCAATCCCACATATTTTGTAATGGCCATACGTCGGAAGATCGCGGCCGACAGGGCATTGGCCCGATAGGCGATCACGGCTGGGGTTCGGGTCAACGCCAGTTCCAGTGATACGGTGCCCGAGGCCGCGAGGGCCACCTGGCCAGACGCCATGGCGTGGTACTTTTCATCAGCATCTTGGGTGATCGTCACGGGCACGGGCCATGGTTTCGTATGCTCACGCACCAACGCCGCCACCGCGTTGACGGTGGGAATCACCGCCTGCACAGGCCCCAGCTGATCACGCAACTGACCTAAGGCCTCACCAAAAACAGGGGCCAACCGCGTGACTTCGCTGCGTCGGCTTCCCGGCAGCACGGTAATCAGCGTTTTCTGGTCATCGGTCAGCTGGTGCCGTGCCTTAAAGCCTGCGGGGTCAGCCTGGCTAGCAGGCCCGGTGACCAACGGGTGACCAATAAAGCTGGTGGGCAGGCCTTCTTTTTCAAAATAAGGCGGCTCAAACGGGAATAGGCACAGTAAATGATCATAAAGTTTAGCGATTTTGGCTGCACGCTTGGGCCGCCAAGCCCAGACCGTGGGCGCGACCACATGCACCTTCGGACAGGCCAAATCCTGAGCCTTACGCGCGACCCGAAAACTGAAATCCGGGCCATCAATTGTAAGCAGCAAGGCGGGCTTTAGCCGATGAGCCGCATTCACCACCTGGTTTAAACGGTTCAGGATCTGCGGGATCCGCGGCACCACTTCGGTTAGCCCGAAGGCGGTGATATCAGCCATAGGAAACAAAGTTTCCAGTCCCGCTGCTTGCATTTGTTCGCCACCAACCCCGATATAGCGGTAACGCCCGGGGGCTTGGCTCTCCAACGCGCGCAGGATCGGGCCGCCTAAAGCATCACCGGATGGTTCAGCCGCCACCACAAAAATCACCGGTTTCTCAACCGCGTCCTGGGGCGTCCCCTCACCCATGGTCATGAGCCCTTGAGATAATAATCAGCTGTGATCCCAAGCAGGAACAGATCCGCGTCCTGGGCGGCCTGTTTAACCGCATCGGTATCAACGATTTGACAGGCCCCAGCACTCACAGCAATACCGCGCAGACCGGCTGCCGCGGCGGCTTCCACGGTTTTCAGGCCGATGGTTGGCAAATCCACCCGGTGGTCTTGCTGGGGTTTTGCGAGTTTCACAAGCACCCCGCCCGCGCCTTCCCGTCTCAGGGATGTCGTACGGGCGATCATGGCATCGGTGCCTTCAATGGCCTCGACGGCCAAGACGATACCTTGTTGCACCACAGCCCCTTGGCCCACATCGGCTTCACCCAACCGGGTGACTACCTCAACGCCACGGCGAATATCGCGCTCGGCCTGATCATCGGGCTTTGGTCCGGCGATACGGCCCATGGGGGCCAGAAGGTCGGGCAAGATATCTGTGGCACCGATAACCTGAAAGCCTTCATCCTCCAGGGTTTGGCACACCGCGCCCAATAAGCCATCATCGCCCAAGCCTTTCAGGGTGGCTTTGGTAATGATCGACAGCGCTTTCATATCGGGCTTCAGCTCGCGCAATCCCGGACGCCGGGCACCGCCCACCATAATGACTTGCTGGGCCTTGGCTTGTTTTAGGGTCTTGATCAGCTGTTTAGCGCCGCCCAACCGTACGCGGGCGTGATCAAACTCAGGGGTAAAATCAGCTTCCTCGGAGACATCCTCAATGGTGATGACGATCACCTCGCGCCCTTGATCACGGGCGGCCTCTGCCACTTGGCGCGGCAACGGGCCATTACCCGCCAATACCGCCAGCTTGGGCAGATCAGGGCGCGCCATGGGGCTTATCGTCCGCTGGTCTTGGCTGGTTGGCACAAGGCCCGTGATGAGGCTTCACGCACGAAAACGATCATGGCCTTGACCAATTCATTATCCCCTTGATCCTGCTCAACACTTTCGATGCGTTCAGCCAGGGTCCGGTCCGCGCCAAACAATGTCTTAAAGGCTTGGCGCAACTCATTAACATGGGTGCGATCAAAACCCCGGCGTTCTAAGCCGACCAGGTTTAAGCCGTTCAGATGGGCGCGTTCACCGGTGGCAAGACCAAACGGGATAATGTCATTTTCCACGGCCGATCCGCCGCCAATCATGGCGTGAGGACCAATACGAACAAATTGATGGACCGCGGCCAACCCACCAAGGATGGCGTGGTCGCCCACCACCACATGGCCCGCTATTGATGCGTTGTTGGCAAGAATGACGTTGTTGCCAACCTGGCAATCATGGGCCACATGGGCGCCAATCATGAACAAGCAATCATCACCGATCTTGGTATCCATCCCGCCACCTTCAGTGCCGGGGTTCATGGTTACATGCTCACGGATTTGATTACGCTTGCCGATCGTCAGGGTGGATGGCTCACCCTGATACTTCAAATCTTGTGGCGGGTGGCCAATGCTGGCAAAGGGGTAAATCTCGGTTTTCTCGCCCACCGTGGTGCGCCCGGCGATAACCACATGGCCGTGCAGCTTGACCCCGTGTTCGAGCACCACATGGGGGCCAATCAGCGTATAGGGGCCAATGGTAACGTCATTGGCGATCTGGGCACCATCTTCAATAATCGCTGTGGGATGGATATTTTGCGGCATGGGTGGGTCACTCAAGAGCGTGGGGCGGCTAACGCCCAATCAGGGGGCTAAAGTTTCGGTGGCGAATGGGTTGGTGGCTTATAGGTCGTAGCGATGGGAACAAACGATCAGGCCGGATCATAGTGATTAGCTATCCATCACCATGGCCGCGAACTCTGCCTGGGCACAGATCTTGTCATCCACCTTAATATGGCCCTGAAATTTAAACACATTGCGGCGGGCTTGCTGCAAATCCACGTGGATAAAGGCCTGATCGCCCGGGACCACAGGGCTGCGGAACCGCACCTTGTCGACCGACATCAGATAAACCACCTTACCGGCTGACTCATTACTCAGGGACCGCACCACAAACACCGCCGCGGTCTGGGCCATGGCCTCAATTAACAACACGCCCGGCACGACGGGCCGTTGGGGGAAATGGCCGACGAAGAAATGCTCATTGATCGTGAAGTTTTTGAGCCCCACTGCGTATTCGCTGTCTTTAAGCTCCACAATACGGTCGAGCATCAACAGCGGGAAGCGATGCGGGATCATCTGCATCACCTGGTTGACGTCAAAAGGTGGCTCAAGCGTGGTTAAGTCAGTGGTGGTGTCAGTCATAGCCTCTACTCTTTAAAAACCGTGACGGCTTATTTTTGTTTTGGCGCGTCGGTTAGCTTTTTAATCGCCGCCACTTGCCTGAAGAACTGCTTGATCGGCAAGGCGGGCGCGCCCAGAACCTGTTCCCCGGCAGGCACATCACGCATGACACCAGCTTTAGCACCAATTTGCGCCCCAGCGCCAATCTTCAAATGCCCGGCCAACCCGGCTTGGGCGGCCAAGACCGAGAATGGGCCCATCTCAGTGCTGCCGGCGATTCCCGATTGGGACACCAAGACGACGCCTGGACCTAATTTCACATTATGGGCGATTTGTACCAAATTATCGATCCGGCTGCCCTGCCCCACCACCGTGTCGGGACCAGCCCCCCGGTCGATCGTGCTGTTGGCACCGATCTCCACATCATCTTCGATCACCACGCGCCCTAGCTGAGGCACGCGCAGATGACCTTCAGCGCTCATGTCAAAACCAAAACCATCCTGACCAATCCGCACACCTGGGTGAATTTTCACCATATCGCCAATCAGCGCATGGCTTATGGAGACTTGGTTGGCAATCTGCCCTCGGGCCCCGATTTGCACCTGGTCACCAATCACCACATGGGCGCCAATTTGCGTTTCAGCCCCGATTTTGACCCCCTCACCGATAACTGCATAGGGCCCAATCGTCACGCTGGGGTCCAAATCGGCGGTATCAGCAATGATCGCGGTCGGGTGGCGCTCGCCGCTGCCCCCAGCCTGGGGGTAAAAGGCTTGCGCCAGCTTGGCATAGGCGCGGTAGGGTTTCTCAGTGATCAAGGCCACGGTGCCTTCGGGGGCGTGCTCGGCGAAATCCGGGCTGACTAGGCACGCACCGGCCTTGGTTTCTTTGAATTGGTTGAGATATTTCCGGTTATCCAAAAAGCTAACCGTGTTATCACTGGCTTGATCGAGGCTCGCCACATCCATGTAGGATGCTTCATCCGGGGTCATCCCCTCGGCCAAGCGAGCACCTGTTATCTCAAGGATACTGGCAAGCGTGAACGGTCCTGCACGATGATGAAAACGCTGATCGGGCACGTGAATTCCTCTGGCCGTTCACCGGGCAGCCCGGCTTTGGGGATGGGCTTATTGATCTTCGGGGATGTCAGGCATGGTGATCGTGGCACTCGGCACCCGCTCATCGAGCATGGTTAAAACCTGTTCGGTGATATCCAAGCCGGTTTCGACCAAGACCACTTGCTGGTTCGACAGTACTAAGGTCGCGCCGTTTTCCTGGGAGATTTCGGCGACCACAGCCACGACGGCTTTACGCAATTCATTCATAGATTCAGCAAACGCCCGCTCTAGCACTGATTTGCGTTGCTGGACGCCGCGTTGGACCGCCGCCAATTGCTCCCGAAACTCCTGGCGGCGCTCTTCGAAGGCCTCGTTCGATAGGATCGTGCGTTGCTTCTCTAGCTCCCGCTGAGCGCTTTGTAGCTCTTCTTCCTTGGCCGCGATCTCTTCCTGGTAGGATTTGCGACGGGTTTCCAGCTGTTGCTGGATATCCTGGGCGGCTTTTGACCGAGCAAGGATCGCCGGCACATCGACCACCAGAATAACCAAATCAATTTCTGAAATAGCCCGCGGCTCATCTGGCTCTTGAGCAAGCGCTAGGCTAGAGGTCATTGCCATACCAATCGCCACCAGGGCGCTAAGGGCAAATTTCTGAACCGGGCGGAAAGCATGCGAAGACATATGGGGATCCCCGTTAAGCGCCACGTGAGAGTGAGTGGCTGATATAAGCATCGTGTAAGCGTCGTATGAGCCGTAGGCGTTAAATCAGAAGCGCGCGCCAAAGCTAAAGCGGAAGGTTTCGGTATCGTCGAAATCTTCTTTGACCACAGGTAAGGCCACATCCACGCGAATGGGACCAAATGGTGACTGCCAGGACAGACCAACACCAACGGACACCCGTGGCATGCTCTCATCGACAATATCATTGCCGCTGGCATCGATATCCGTGAGCGTCCCCACATCGGTGAAGATATGGCCCAAGAAGCCAAGCTCTTCAGGCAACCCGATAGGCAAAGACATTTCCAAAGACCCGCGGGCGAAAACATTACCGCCCAAAGCATCATCGGTCACAATATCCCGTGGACCAACCCCGGATTGGGCAAAACCACGCAAGGTCTCGCCGCCCAGGAAGAAACGATCCTGGATATTCACGTCATCGCCAATACCGTAGATCGCGCCCACCTCAGTGGTGGCACTTAACACCACCTGGTTCGCAATGGGGTAATAGTATGAGCCCAAAGCCCGACCGCGTAGGAAGCGCGTATCACCACCCAACCCGGCCACATCTGTGCTCAACCGCAAGAGGTAACCATCGGTTGGGTTCAAGCGGCTGTTGCGTCGGTCATAGGTAAGGTCTTGGCCCAGTAATGATACGGTTCGGGAGCCTTCTTGCTCGCGAATGAACCGTGAGGCACCAGCACTCACATCAGTGATCTCACTGGTTTCGAGGCGGTAGCGGATATTCTGGCGCAGATCGAGGCCCAAATTATAGCCAAAGCGCAGGCCTGCACCGGTGGTCCGCTCATCAAAGGATGATTCATCCTGGAAATCGGTGGTCACATGGAACAAATCAACGCCTGCTGATAAGTCACGCTCTAAGAAGAATGGCTCGGTAAAGCTCAAGTCGAATTCTTGCCGGCGGCCTGATAGCTGGGCCGCAATACGCACATCTTGGCCTTTGCCCAAGAAGTTGCGCTCCCGAATGGCAAAATCCGCTAACGGGCCATCAAAGGATGAGAAGCCAGCCCCTAAAGAGATCTCACCGGTGGATTGCTCGACCACTTCCACGTCAATAATGGTCTGGTCTGGCGCGCTGCCTGGCAGGGTTTCTACATTGATGGTCTCAAAATAATTGAGGTTCGACAGGGACCGTTCTGAGCGTTGCAGCAGGGTGCGATTGAAGGGGTCGCCTTCATCAAGCCGCATTTGGCGTCGGATCACGGAATCGATCGTGCGCACGTTACCGTTGATGTCGATCCGCTCCACGAACACCCGGGAGCCTTCTTGAACGTTAAAGACCAAATCCACCGTGCGTTCTTCGGTATTACGCTCACTGCGTGGGCGCACGTCGGCAAAGGCGAATTGCTGATCCTGTAAATCGGCCAGCATTAAATCGATGGAATCATCCACATCACCGGCATTGTACCAATCACCGGTTTCAAAGGTCAGCTGGTCACGCAATGTATCGGTGTTGAGGGTCTCTAGCTCCGTTTCAAAGCTGATCTCTCCGACCCGGTAGCGTTCGCCCTCTTCCACCGTAAAGGTGATGAAGAACTCTTCACGATCAGGGGTCAGTTCAGCCACCGCTGAGATCACGCTGAAATCCACATACCCGTTGCGCAGGTAATAGCGACGCAACAAATCCTTATCGAAATCAAGCCGGTCTTGATCGTATTGATCGCCAGCGGCCAAGAACCGCCACCAGGCTGATTCCTTCGTGGAAATCTCACCGCGCAAATCGGAATCAGAGAAAACGTCATTGCCGACGAAGTTGATCTGCGTCACCCGGGTTTTCGGCCCTTCGGTGATCTCAAAAACCAAATTCACCCGATTTTGGTCGAGTTGGATAACCTTGGGCTCAACAGTTGCCGCAAACCGGCCAGAACGACGGTAAAGCTCTAACAAGCGCGACACGTCATTCTGCGCTTTGGTCCGAGTGAACACCACCCGTGGGCGCAATTCGACTTCCAGTTCTAGCTCGTCATCCTCAATCGATTCATTCCCTTCGAACGCGATCTGCGCAATCAAAGGGTTCTCAATCACCTGCACCACCAGGTCATTACCACGGCGGCGCAGGACCACATCAGCAAACAAACCCGTGGCAAAGAGGGATTTTAAGCTCTCATCAATGAGGCTGCGGTCAAAAGGGTCACCCGCGCGCAAATCCATATAAGACAGCACGGTGCTCTCATCGATCCGCTGTTCCCCTTCAACGATAATGGTTTGGATCTGATCGCCTGCCGTTTGGGCAAGCTGACTGTCAGCCAGGCCCTGGGCCTGTGCTGAGAATGTCGGTGACCAACTCATGACGGCTAATACACAGCCCATAAGTGCGGTCCGCTGCCAGCGGCGAATCATCATAGGGAAAAACTCAAAATCCTAAGGCGGCCAAAACCAGGAATTACGCCCCAATTCCAAACATTTGGACGATATCATTCCAGGTGGCAAATATCATAAGGCAGAGAACCAGGGCAAGACCGACACGAAACGCATATTCCTGCGCCTTCAGCCCTACGGGTTTGCCTCGAAGTGCTTCAATCCCATAGAAAACAAGGTGTCCGCCGTCCAACACCGGAACCGGCAGCAGGTTTATAAGCCCAAGATTGATAGATAACAACACCATAAAGTGTAGCAAAGCCATCACATCCTGCTGGGCCACATCACCCGATATACGCGCAATTTTTAGCGGCCCGCCCAATTCTTTCACGCTGCGGTCGCCCACAACCAGCTGGCCGATGGCTTTAAAGGTGTTCGCCCCGATGTTGTAAGTCTCGGCAACCGCCCGGTAAAGCGCGTGAAACGGGTTGCTGTAGACCCGGTGAATATTCGGCAAGGGCGACCAGCTGATACCCGGGAATGTGCCAATGAATTGCGGCGGTGCGTCATTCTCAGTTTGGCTATCGGTTTGCGCGGCGTCATCGGCTGCGGGAACCTCGAGGGCAGATACCGCAAGATCAATGAAAATCGGCGTCGCATCGGCGGGGGCGCTGTTTGGCCCAATCACATCCGGGTCAAGATCGCGCAGAATCGTCAGGGTCACCGTTTCATTGGCACGATCTTCTACGGCGTTCACCACCTCGGTGGCGCTGTGCACCAAATCGCCATCGATCTCGACGATCAAATCACCCACAGTCAAGCCAGCTTGCGCGGCGGGGCTGTCGGCCTCAAGCTCACCAATACGGGCTGGCGGGGATGGGCTGTGTACCCCCAGAAAACCAATTTGGCCCTTACCACCAAAACCATCATCAATGATCCGAACAGCAGGGGTAACCGGCAGCTCAATAATCGAACCCTGGCGCTCAACCGTCAGCATCACCTCATCACCCGCATTGATACGGATGACTTGTTGCAGTTCTTCGAACCGGTCGATGGTGTTGCTATCGACCTTCATGATCAGATCACCAGGCTGTAAGCCAGCCTCGGACGCCGGGGTATCGGGCACCACGCTTGATACCCGGGCGGGGGTGAATGTCTCCCCGACCGTCATGAACATGACCAGGAACACACCAATCGCAAACAGAAAGTTGGCGGCCGGCCCAGCGAAAACAATGGCGGAACGCTGGGCGACTGTCTTGTGGAAGAAGCTATCTCGACGCTCTTCCTCGGTCATTTTGGCCACAGCTTCGCTCGGCATGCTGGCGGGATCGGCATCGCCATACATCTTCACATACCCGCCCAGGGGAATGATGCTGAATTTCCAGCGTGTCTGGGCTTTATCCGTGAAGCCAAAGATCTCGGGACCAAAGCCGATCGAAAAGCTCTCGATCTTCACCTTGCACAGGCGGGCCACGTAATAGTGACCCCATTCGTGAATGAACACCAAGATGCTGAGCACCAGCACAAAGGCAATCAAATACTGACCAAAGGCGAGACCGCCGTCGAAAAACTCTGCCACGATAGATTCCTATCTCAATAATCTTGGTGCCGGTACCAGGGCGTTGGTGTCATCATCGGCGTTGTGGTCTTAGCATTTCTAAAGCCGTATGCGAAACATCACGTTGTCCCGACAAACAGCCAAATCGTCACGTTTATGACCCAAAGCGACCGCTAAGACGGCGTGTGATGGTGTGTTTACGGCGTCATCGCGCTTATTACCACCAATCATAGCCAAGGCCCATCAACACCGCGTGAAATAGCGCCAACCCAATCGACGCGGTGATAAGACCGTCAATACGGTCCAAAATGCCCCCATGTCCCGGGATACTGCCGCCGCTATCCTTCACCGCATAATGCCGTTTAATACCGGATTCGAGCAAATCACCCCCCTGCCCGATCACTGATATCGCCATGGCTATACCAAACGCCACCATCGGCAATTCAGTCCTGTAGATCAGCGCCACCACAAGCCCTGTCATGCCAGCGATAACAACCCCGCCCACGGCACCAGACCAGGTTTTCTTGGGGCTAATCAACGGTGCTAGTTTCGGCCCACCCATGATGCGGCCCACCAAATAAGCGCCGGTATCGGTGGCCCATATGACGAAGAACAAGAAGACAATAAGGCGCAAGCCATCCTCATGGCCGCGCAGCCACAGCATCGCCAGGGCTGGCAACAAAACATAGGGCACGCCCAGGGCTAGCAAGTGGGGTTTTTTCGCCATCACAGCGATAACCAGCCCCGCGACCGAGGCTTTGAGCACCCAAAGCAATGACCAAACGGGATTAGGGTTCGGCCCAAACCCCAGGGCCACCAGGAAAACCAAAGCGATCAGACTATAAAACCACCAACCGCTGGCATCACCCGTGATCATCCGCGCCCATTCACGCATGGACAGCAACACGACTAAGGCGATGAGGCCAGTAAACCACCAACCGCCCAGATAAACATCGACCAAAACCAGGGGAATCAGCACCAGGGCCGAGACTAGGCGTATCAGCAGATTGCGATCTTTAAGGAGCGCTTGCCACCGCCCCAAAGCGGCGGTCTCGTCGGTTGTAGTCGGCGATGGCATCAATCAAATCCTGCCGTGCAAAATCCGGCCACAGGGTGGGCGAGAAGACCAAT
>JBCCBF010000441.1:0-1506 GCA_039814445.1 Pseudomonadota bacterium | reverse complement strand
CGATCGCTGGTTGGATAAAACGCTCTCGAACTTGGAAGAAGCCGCCGCCCGTGGGGCGCAGCTTTTGGTGATTGGCGATCAAAAAGCCATCGCGGCCCTGAAGAATAAGGGCAAATGGTTCATCGAGATGCCTGAGATGACGTCCGAGGCCGCCTCACTTGTGGCCCCTATCCTCTATGCCGTACCAGTACAGCTTCTGGCCTATCACACGGCAGTGTGGAAGGGCACGGATGTGGACCAGCCGCGTAACTTGGCAAAAGCGGTGACAACGCCGTAGCTGCACGTCGCCATAACCGTACACCGCCATAAGGGCAAGACGCGATAAAGGCATACCATGGACAGCCTCAAACCGGTTTTGGAACGTTGGGCAAGTCTTGAGGCATTTCAGGGCCGGGCCATGGGTGACATTGGCTGTGGTACTGGTGATTTACTCACCTATCTCCAAGCCCAGGGGGCGGTGGTTTGTGGGCTTGAGCCGCGGACTGATGCGGTATCAGACGCTAATATGCGTCTGAAACAGAGCGATGCCGTGGTGCAAGGGGAGGCACAATGCCTGCCATGGGCCGACAACACCCTTGATGACGCCATCTTCTGTATGAGCCTGCACCATGTGCCAGCCGCCTTGATGATGGCCGCCCTTGATGAGGCGGTACGGGTGGTAAAGCCCCACGGGCAGATCACGGTGATCGAACCAATCGCTGATGGTGCCGGCTACAATGTGGAGCGGTTGATCGATGATGAAGCAGCGGTTCGCCAAGCAGCGGCTGACGCTTTAACAGCATTTATGGCCAAAGGCCCTGTGACGCTGATGCTCGATGAGCGTATCGCGTGGCATTATGATTATCAGTCATTTGATGGCTTTATCGAGGTAATGGTGGGAATCGATCTCAGCCGGATGGCTCGTGCCCGACAAAACCGCGAGGATGCTGAACGGCTGTTCCATGCCGGTGGTACAAAAACCGCCACCGGGTGGCGTTTCCCACAGGATTATCGGCTTTTGGTCATGCGCGTAGGGCAGGGTTGAGACGCGCCCCCTTTTGATCTGGGCCAGAGACGCCATATAACACGTTAAGCTGTGGTGCTCTTCTGGGTGCCATTATTGCCTTTCGCCTGATAATGGGCCCATCAAAAAGCCGGGGAGCAATCCACCATGGACACTATCGACACCAGCCATATGCGGCTCAAACTGAACGATCCGGATTTGTTCAGGACCAAAGCCTATATCAATGGCGAATGGGTAGCGGCTGGTAGCGGTGCGACCTTTGAGGTGACCAACCCAGCCACCGGCGAGGCCATCGGCACGGTCCCCGATATGGGCCCTGCGGAAACAGAGCGGGCGATCGATGCCGCCAAAGAGGCATGGCCTGCTTGGCGCCAAAAAACGGCCAAGGAACGTGGGGCTATTTTACAAGAATGGCGCCGTTTGATGCTCGACAATCAAGAGGATCTGGCCCGGCTGATGACCCTGGAACAGGGCAAGCCCTTAGCCGAAGCAAAAGGCGAGGT
>JBCCBF010000391.1:0-2266 GCA_039814445.1 Pseudomonadota bacterium | reverse complement strand
CGTCTGTCACGGAAATACGATGAAGCGGATGATGTGGACCGGGCGATCAGCTTGCTGCGTGGTGCCAGCCGTGAATACCCGCAGGAATATGCGCTCCACAGCCAATTGGGTGATTTGTACCGGATCGACGAGCAATACCGGGCGGCCATTGCCTCCTACAGCCGCGCCATTGATCTGTTGCCCGAAGTGACCGAGAGCCGCTGGCCGATCTTTTACGCGCGCGGTATTGCCTATGAGCGGTCAGATCAATGGCCGCGGGCAGAGGCTGATTTCCAGAAAGCCCTAGAGCTTCGCCCTAACCAGCCATTTGTGCTGAACTATCTGGGATATAGCTGGGCGGATCAAGGCGTCCGCTTGGTGGAAGCCGAAGATATGATCCGCCGAGCCGTTAATCTGCGGCCAAATGATGGATTCATCGTCGATAGTCTGGGCTGGGTTTTGTATCGCCTGGGCCGCTATGATGAAGCGGTGGGCTATTTAGAGCGCGCGGTTGCCCTGTCGCCCAATGATCAGGTGATCAACGACCATTTGGGTGACGCATTATGGCGTGTGGGCCGGCGGGTAGAGGCTGGGTTCCAATGGCAGCGTGCGATTGATATTGGCACTGATGATGAGGTGACGGCGGCCGCCCGCACTAAGTTGGAAAATGGGATTACCACCCCACCAACGATACCGGCACCACCCCCAACCGCAGGTCCAGCCCTAGAGTTAGATCCTGACTTGAATCCAGAGGCAGCCGGTGATGATCAAAACGGGGTGGCTGATGAGCCTGACATCAGTGAAAGCCCGGCAACTCGCCAAAGCTCATCGATTAGCGAAGGCTGAGCAAACCTATTTGCTGGGCTGACCGATTTCCCTGACCAACCCTCGTGATTACTCTGAATGAAGGCTTACTCTAGATTAAGCCGCTCTAAAGCGTCATCGGCATCGCGGTCACCACTGGTGGCTGCTTGACGGTACCATTGGCGTGCGGCATCCAGATCGGGGCTGCCTAACATGCCCACCTCATACATCACGCCCAGATTAAAGGCAGCGCGGGCGATGCCAGCGGCGGCGGCTTGCTCGAACCATCGCACGGCGTTGGGGATATTGCGGTCAACACCGATCCCATCGGCATAGGCAACACCCATATTATACTGGGCTTCCACATGCCCATTTTGTGCGGCCCGGCGATACCATTGCACGGCGGTTTCCGCGCTGGCTTCCACGCCCAACCCTTGCTGGAGTAGGACCCCAAGATTGTATTGCGCATTACCGACGCCACGGATGGCGGCTTCTTGGAACCAATACGCGGCCCGGGTGAAGTCCTGATCAACCAGTCGCCCGGCAGCAAAATGAGCCCCCAAATCATGCTGGGCTTGCCGATTGCCTTCAATCGCTGAGGCTTCGAGAGCCTGTAGCTCAGACGGCAGGGGGAGAGGTGTGGGCGTGGCCAGGCGAATAGGTTCAGCCGCCGTTGGTGCTGTTGGTGCCGTGGGGTCTGCCGGATCCGCGCCGGTTTGTGTTGGGGGCTGTTCTTGCGGGGCGGTGAGGGTGGCGACCTCAACCGTGGGTGCGTCAGCGGTCGGGGTTGTCGTGCCGGTGGTTGAGCTTGTGCTGTCAGCCGCTGGCACAACCGCCGTTCCGGCAGTTTCTGACGTGGTGCCTTCTGGTGCCGTGCTTGGGGTTAAGCTCGGCGTCGCATCCAGCGCTATGCTTGGTGCAACCGGCTCAATAGCCGCCACGGTCGGTGCTTCTGTCTCGCCCAACAACGGAATATTAATCGGGGTGGCCACGTCATTGGTTACATTCGGGACAGGCACCCCATTGCTGGTATCGGCAGTAGCCACGGGGGCTACTGGGTCTGCTGGGGCGGCGGTGATGGCGGCTAGGGTTACGGGCTCACTGGTGCCTAAGAACCCCTGTAACCGTGGGTCATCATGGAACAATACCAACCCCACGCCGGTAATCCCGAGGGTCAAGGTCAAGCCGATCATGGCCATAGCCATGGAGCTGCGCTTTTGCGTACCAGGCCCGCTGGTCGGTTCCGCTACTGGGGTGTCGAGGCTGGGACGGGGACGCTCATACCGAGCGCTTGGTGCCTTTGCTTTGATATCCCGGCGCCTAGTATCCTTGGCCTTGATATCTCTGACTTCGATGTCTCTGGCTTCGATGTGTGAGGCATCAGCCTCCCCATCATGGGGGGGCAAGGGCGCCAACAATGGGTCGTCCATGCTGATACCGGTCAGCGCATCATTCTCGTAGATCGTCTCATCGGTGTCAGGCG
>JBCCBF010000393.1:0-2224 GCA_039814445.1 Pseudomonadota bacterium | reverse complement strand
GTCCTTGGTCGAGCCAAGATCGATAATAATATCGGCTTCTTTACCATCAGGTGCGAACTCCAAACCAACGGCCTTTGCCTTTAGATTATCACGCAGCACCATTCCTAGGTTGCGCGTACGACCCACTGGTATCTCTCGATCAGGCATGTCACGAAGAACATAAGACGGCCGTTGTTTGCTCATTGCATAATCCCCCATTTTGCAATGAAGTAAGCATAATCCAAAACCAAGAAAGCTCTGTGTTTTGTATAATTAAAACGCTTTATAAGCGCTTGGCGAACTGAGCGGCCGCCCAAAAGCAGCGGTCCGTGAGCGCCTTATCTGGCATACCGGTTTCCTTACACCGGGCCTCGGTATCCAGCGCGCGTTCCATGATCTTGTTGATCTTGGCCACATTCCATTGGCGAAGCTGCGCCTCATAGGCGTTTTTAAGCTTAAAGAAGATGGGCGGGCGGGCGCTGGCCACGACTTGCTGGGCCGATTGGCCGGCTTCTACGGCCACCGCCATATCATAAAGCTTGAGCAAATGCCGCTGTAAGCCACGCAATACGGCGACCGGGGAGGTATCTTGCGCCCATAACCGATGAAGCGCCCGATCGGTGGCCGGGATATCGCCGCGCATGGCGGCCATAATCGCATCATCGAGGGATAAATCCGCCTCATCACCGATCGTCTCGGCCATATGGGCGGGGCTAAGCTGTTCGTCTTCGCCCATATAGATCAAGAGTTTATCAAGCTCACGGCTCATCAAGGCCCGATCACCCACCAGCCTTGTGGCCAATTGCTCCACCAACTCGCGGCTCGCTTGCTTGCCCTCATCTCGAAACCGGTCGCCAATAACCCGGGCCAGCTGGCGCTCATCCTCCACATAACAAGCCAGCGCCGCGCCGGTTTTCGCGCCTTCAAATAGTTTTCGCAACGTCGAGCGCGGGGTCAAATCGCCCGCGGTCATCACCACCCGGTTATCGGTCGTGGTGGGATCGGCATCGGCGAGCAGGCGTTCGGCGGCCTTGGCGGCCTTTTCATCAGCGCCACGGATACGGATCACCCGGCGGCCACCCATGAGCGTCATGGCGTTCGCCTCATCGGCCAGCCGGGCGTGGTCTTTGGCGATGTCGTCTAGGTCCAGATCCATGATCGCAAAGGGATCATCGGCGGCCTCCTGGCCAAGCCAGGCGCGGGTGATGCTCAGCAGCCGCTCATGGGCCAGACCGGGATCGGGGCCGTACACCAAGACCGCCAGGGTATCTGGGCTAGGGTTTTTGGCAAATTTATCGACGTCTTGCGGTTTGACCTTCACCGGTGCCGTCCTGCTTATTCAGCGACAGTCGGTTGAGGGGCAGCCGTTTCAGCATCAATCCGCTCAGGGGCAATCGGCGTCGCCGCTTGCTCGGTGACCGGGGTACCCTGGGTGGTGAAAAACGCCCCTAGGCGCACCACCAAATCATCGGCGATTTGTTTGAGGGCTTGTTCCCGTGCCGTGCGTTCGGACACCACTGTGGCAAATGGGCTGTCCAGCACGTTAAAGGTGGTAATCGCGCGGCTGTCGCCCTGCCATAAATTTTGGTTGGTGGCGCGATCGACCAGGACTGCTTGGGCGGTGACGGTCAGCTGGGTACGGGTGACACTGTCATCCCGGTCAATATCAATCGCCCCTTGGGCATAGCGAAGACCCACCCGCAGATCATAGCTAGGTTCCCGGGGCACTCCATCCACATAGATCTGATCAATCAGATGATTGCGCAGGATTTGCCCTTCACGCTGAGCGATCGGGGGAATCCGGACTTGGGCGAATTGCTGTTGGGTGGTGACCCCGCGGTTATTCAAATCCCCATAGACCGGCTGAAAACCACAGGCGGTGACCATGAGACTGACGGCAAAAAGTGCGGTGAGGGCAAATATATTCGTGCGATGTTTCATACCGCCACTCATAAGCCGGAAGCCGCGTCGCGGCAAGCCTGGGATGACCTCACAGGCACAATCAATCGCTCGCTCATGCGCCGTGGTGTTGCCCAGGCGCTGTTTGGTTTAGTTGCTTTGATTTAGTTGTTGGTGACCGGTAACCCTGGGGCGGCCTGATCGTTTTGCTCAGCCGTGCCGGTCGCTGGTGGCGCCCCCGTGGGAGGGGTATAGGGCATCGCGGTGTCAGCTTCAGGACTGCGGCCTTGACCCTTGCCAGCAACGCCTGGCCCGCCAAAACCGCCGGCACCACCTTGGGCACGCT
>JBCCBF010000412.1:0-1972 GCA_039814445.1 Pseudomonadota bacterium | reverse complement strand
TTGCCCCGGTCGATCAGCACATCAGCCACCGCGGCTTGGAAGCTGGCGGCCAAATCCGCCATGGCTTGCCGGTCTTGGGCCCCATCGGGCCACCCCTCGATAATGTGGCGTACTGCTGTTTTTAGCCCGGCAAAGGAAAAATCACAATTGGGCCGGTGGCGCATGGGCCGCGGCAAGTCATACGCGGCCGGATCACCATCCTGGGCCAAGCGTTCAATCGCCGGGCCGCCCGGGTAACCAAGCCCCATCAGCTTGGCTGATTTATCAAAGGCTTCACCCACGGCATCATCGCGGGTGGTGCCCAAAAGCTGATAAGCGCCAACACCAGTCACCGCCAATAACTGGCAATGGCCACCAGAAACCAGCAACAACAGAAAAGGAAACGGAACGCCACCGGTTAGCCGGGCTGTCAAGGCGTGGCCTTCCAAGTGATTGACCGCCACAAATGGCTTACCATGGGTCATGGCGATGGTTTTCGCCATGGTCACGCCCACGATCACCCCGCCGATCAAACCCGGCCCACCGGTGGCGGCAATGGCATCGAGAGACGCCCAATCACACCCCGCCTCATCCATGGCACCGGCGATCAAGCGGTCCAAATGGGCCAGGTGATTACGCGCGGCAATTTCCGGCACCACCCCTTGATAAAGCGCATGGGCATCCACCTGGCTTAATAGCTGGTGGCTGATAACGCGGCCTGGCACGACCAGCGTGCCATCGGTGGCGCGCTCGGCCTCGACCACCGCCGCGGCGGTTTCGTCACAACTGGTCTCAATGCCTAAAACGCGCATAAACTTTGCATCCCACTGCCGCCTAATCGGTCCTAGTATTGACCCCAGCCATAAACCGGTCGTTATATCGGCGCAATCAATCCCTTGCCCCAGAGGCGAAAAGCCCCCATGCCCGACCCGATCCGCCTTGCTACCCGCAAATCACCCTTGGCCTTAAAACAGGCCGAGATGGTGCGTGATGCGTTGTTAGCCCAGCACCCGACTTTAGAGCCAGACCAGGTGACCTTACTGCCCCTGACCAGCACGGGCGACCAAATCCAGGATCGGACCCTGCAAGAGGCCGGCGGTAAGGGCTTGTTTACCAAAGAAATTGAAGAGGCGGTGATCGAGGGACGGGCGGAGCTTGCTGTCCATTCCATGAAAGACATGCCGCCGGTATCGCCTCCAGGGCTGGTGATTGATTGTTTTTTACCGCGCGAAGACCCAAGAGACGCGCTTATATCACTGGCCTACCCCAGTTTTGAACTGTTGCCAGAAGGCGCGGTGATTGGCACCGCTAGTGTGCGGCGCCAAGCGTTGATCAAGCGATTGCGCCCGGATGTGCTTGTGGTGCCGTTTCGCGGTAATGTGCAGACCCGCCTGGCCAAGCTGGCCGCCGGTGAGGTCGATGCCACCTTTCTGGCCGTGGCGGGGTTGACCCGTTTGGGTGCCACCGAACATATCACCACGATCATGGAGATCGACGCTATGTTGCCAGCGGTGGGTCAGGGGATCATCGGTATTCAACGACGGGACGATGATGACCGCATGGCCAATTATCTGGCGCCCATCAATTGCCCGGACGCCCATTGTCATATTACCGCCGAGCGCGCCATGTTAGCCGTGCTTGATGGATCCTGCCGCACCCCCATCGCCGGGTACGCCACGGATGCCACACAGCAGACCGGCGATGCCCGTGTGTCTGCCGGTGCCGCCGCTAATGCTCCATCTAAAGATACGTTGTATCTGCGCGGTTCCGTTACCCATCCGAACGGTCAGTTCCATCAAGCTGATGGTATCACAGGCCCCCGCGACCAAGCCGCGACACTGGGCCAGCGGTTAGGTGAAGCGTTGCGAGAACATTTGCCAAAAACGCAAACCCCCGATTAAATCATTCTTGTTAGTTTGCGTGGCGCGTGCACGCATCATTATCGCGGATATCATGGCTAAAGTCTTACTTACCCGGCCCCTGGACCAATCAT
>JBCCBF010000378.1:0-2358 GCA_039814445.1 Pseudomonadota bacterium | reverse complement strand
GGCGGGCGCGCAAACCTGCCGTGTTCGATTTGTTGTCGGATTTGCCATAGGGCGGTGGTACCTTCCCCTTGTTAAGAACGCAATGACCATACGCATACGATGACTGATATCGCTGCTGACCAGGCCGGTGTGCACACCGAAGATACCTCAGACCCGCTGCGACCGTTGGCAGAGGGGGAACACCCGATGCAGCGGGCGCTGGAATTAGCCCGCATGGCCGCTGAGTTCGGCGAGGTGCCGGTTGGCGCGGTCGTCATTGATAGCGAAACTGGTGAGTTAATCGGCGCGGCTTGCAACGGCACCGAGAGCGAATGCGACCCCACGGCCCATGCTGAGATTATCGCCATTCGCCAGGCGGCCGACCATATGGATGAGCCGCGTTTGCCCACCTGCGATCTCTATGTGACCCTTGAGCCCTGCATCATGTGCGCAGGCGCGATTAGCCATGCCCGGATCCGTCGGTTGTATTATGGGGCGGCCGATGTGAAAGGCGGGGCGATTGATCACGGCCCTAAATGGTTTGAGCAACCGACCTGTCTGCATAAGCCCGAGGTCTATGGTGGGATCGAAGAACGCGCTGCCGCAGACTTGCTGAAAAAGTTCTTTCAGGCTAGACGCTGAGAACCGGCCTCTCTCGGGGCCATTCTTTTCCCTCAGCATGGGTCGCCTCTTATGCGCACCGCCTCTTATCTTGAGCACCAAAACCCGTCGATCTTGGATCGGTTTGGTCGTTGGCTATCCCAGCGCCGGTTGCACTGTCATTTGAATGGCGCGAGTGGCCTGGTGGTGGCTGATATTGGTTGCGGTTTTGAGGCTGCACTCACCGCCCCCTTTGCGAGCAAGGTGGATCGGCTGATCTTGGTGGATGTGAGCCTTAATGAGGCTTTGGCCACGGCGGACAACACCCAGCTGATCCTGGGCCAGTTACCGGCTGTGTTAGAGCAGATCGATGACGCCACCGTGGATTTGGTGATCTGCAACAATGTGGTCGAACATGTGTGGGAAGACCAACGCCTGCTTAATGAGTTGCACCGCATTGTCAAACCGGGCGGGCGGGTCTGTGTGAACGTACCCAGCTGGTTGGGTAAATGGGCGTTAGAGTTTTGCAGTTTTCGCCTCGGCCTGGTGCCGGTGGCGGAAATCGAAGACCATAAACGCTATTATGATCCCCGTGAATTATGGCCATTGCTGGTGGCAGCGGGCTTTAAACCCAGTAAAATTCTGTGTTTTCGCCATAAATTTTGGCTCAACACCTACGCCACGGCCATCCGTGACCCCGAACCGGAGTAATGACGATGACAGCGTTGAAACTTGATGATTGTGTTAATCAGGTCTGCCCCTGGTCCGGTGACCCGGTCAGCGCTGATGCGCTTACCCTTTACCAGGGACAGGTGGTTGGGTTCTGTAACCCTGGCTGCCGCGACAAATTCGAAAAAGCCACGGCCGCGTTTGATACCGCCATCAACGGCACGTCCAATGAGCCATTGGCCTAAAGCCCCAGGGCTTTTCGAGCCTGCTTAATGGCGCGAGCCGCCCACGGCGCGCCAGCCGATATCGCGGCGATAGAAACCATTGGGCCAATCGATATCCTCGATCGCGGTATAGGCCCGTTTTTGCGCATCAGCGATGGTCTTGCCACTGGCAACCAAGTTCAGCACCCGCCCGCCATTGGACATCAAGCGGTTCATGTCATCCCGCACAGTGCCAGCGTGGAACACCTGCACCCCATCATGGTCCAGGGCCCGCTCTATGTTCCGGATTTCTGTCAGCTTGTGGTAACTGCCGGGATAGCCATGGCTGGCCATCGCCTGAGTGCTCTGCTGAAGGGCTTGGCTATTCTGAATGAGTATGGCCTCAATGATATCGAGCATAAATTCAATAAAGACTGTGCTGCTGGCGGCCTGATCAGCCTGCTCTAGCGTTTGGTGGTAACGATCTTGCTGATCTTTAATCAAGCTTTCGATGGGTAGCAGATAAAATAACGCATTCCAATGGCCTAAAATCAGCGTTTGCCAGAGTCGGCCCATGCGACCATTGCCATCAATAAAGGGATGGATGAACTCTAGCTCATAGTGAAACACGCAGCTCTTGATCAGGGCATGATTGTCTGTGGTGTTGATCCAGTCGAGCAAATCTGCCATCAGGATCGGCACTCGTTTAGCGGGCGGAGCCACATGAACAACTTTGCTGCCCTTGTGGATGCCAACACCGCCTTTGTGAAACTTGCCAGCATCGACCAGGATGTCTGACATGAGCATGCGGTGGGCTTGTAGAAAGTCTTTTTGAGACGCAGGATTCCATCCAGGTAAGGTTTCGTAGGTGCAGATGGCTCCTTGGACTTCGCTGATCTCTCGAGGT
>JBCCBF010000358.1:0-2643 GCA_039814445.1 Pseudomonadota bacterium | reverse complement strand
AGCCGTCTGGAACTCAGCCGGGCGCATATTGCCGGCGGCTTGCGGTACGGTGGGATTGCGCCGGGCGGCCCACGCCTCGGCATAGCCAGTTTCGAAATTCATCCCCTGATCACCCTCTTGGTCGTCTTGTGACCATCACTATTGATCATCGATCACGACAAAATATGCCGTGCGCTCATGTCTCTATGGGTATTAGAAGCAGGTTTCGTGCCAGATTCTGGCAAATAAGGTAGTCATCACGACAGCGAACGCGATAATGATCACAGTGGCGCACCAGCGGCCATCATTCCACTAGGTGACCCGCGCGCTTTTGCTTGGTGGCGATATAGGCCTGGTTATGGGGATTGGGCGGGAAATGATGGGCAACGCGCTGGCTCACAACGATTCCGGCCGCTTCTAATTGGGCGATCTTATCGGGATTATTGGTGAGCAAACGGATTACCGGGTGACCCAATTCCCGCAGCATCGTGGCGGCGATGGTGTAATCGCGCTCATCGGCGGCAAAACCCAAAGCTAGATTGGCATCAATCGTGTCTAAACCCGCATCTTGTAGACGGTAGGCGCGCATCTTGTTCACCAGGCCAATATCCCGGCCCTCTTGTGCCAGATACAACAACACACCGCCCTCTTGCTTGGCCATGAGGTCCAGGGCCCCGCGCAGCTGATCACCGCAATCACACCGCAGCGACCCAAACAAATCACCGGTCAAACAGGCCGCGTGTAGGCGTACCAACGGCACACTGTCTGCGGGCGCCTCTTGATCACCGGTTACCTCAATGGCCACGTGCTCACGTCCATCAGCCGGGGCGCGAAACACATGGAATTTTGCGCGCACTGCGGTTTCAAATGGCACATCGGCGGTGACTGTTGGGCTTAGCAGCAACGGGGCTTGCCGATGCTCATCAATGGCGTTGCTGGTAATCCGCAGCAAACCGGCGGCTTGGGCGTGGCGCAACCCGTCATCATCCAAGGGCCAGACTAGGGCCGCTGGGATCAGAAAGCTGTTCTTCAACAGACGAATAGCCCGGTCCAAAACAAGTGGTGATCGCAAGCCAAAAAGCCCGGTCCCCTGGGCACGGTGGGTGGCATCAACGCCCAACCCGGCCACTTGCCGCAAGGTTGTCACCAGGGCTGAGAGGGCCTGTGCCTCACACGGGTTGGCTAGGGTGGCCATGGGCAGCATGATACCCATGGATTGAGGGTGGTTTGATGGCGTGTCAGTGCCTGTCGTTAATGGCCCTGTAACATCAGATCCTGCAGCGCTAGAGCCCACGACATCAGATCCCGGAGCATCAGTCATGGCGGCAGGTGCCGAGTCATCATCGGGCGGTTCGGGCACTGTTGGCATGGCCGCCATACCCCCATGGTCAACGCCATAGCCACCGGTGGCTAACAACGCGGCCCGTTCAGCGCTCAACAACAGGGCGGGTTCGCACCCATCAGGCAGCATGGCCTGGGTGTCCTGCCATTCCGCCTCACTGGCGGCATCAAGGGATAGGATCAACCAGGCCTGGGGCGCGGTGTTGCCACCCCCATCATCCTCGTTCCCATCCTTCCCGTGCTGGTGGTGATCAGCCTCCAGGATCACCGGTGTCGCCTGGCGCAAATCAGACACCACGCGACCATGGTGTCGTGCTTGTTTCAAACGGTGAATATCGTCTTGGGCCATAACAAAAATATGATCACGCTTGATGATGACTATCGCGTACCAACACCACATAAATGGGCGTGAAGCTTGCGGGCAGGGCATTCGCCTTTTATTAGATATAGTTAATTGGCAGTCCACGCCTAGTCATCTCAACCACAAAGCTGATTACGATAGAAGGCATTTCAAGAGCACGTTATGGCAGCAACAAAAATACTGATGGTGGATGATGATGAGGAATTACGCCTCTCCCTCGCCGAACAACTGGAACTTCACGAAGGTTTTGACATCGCCCAGGCCGGTGATGGCAAAGGCGGTTTAGACGCGGTTAAGGACCAGCGTTTCGATATCATTTTGCTTGATGTGGGCCTGCCGGACATGGATGGCCGGGACCTGTGCCGGTTGATGCGTCGGGAGGATGTGCGCGCGCCGATCATCATGCTGACCGGGCAAGATAGTGATGCCGACACCATTTTGGGGCTTGAAGCTGGCGCCAATGATTATGTGACCAAGCCATTCCGCTTAAACGTGTTGTTAGCCCGCATTCGGGCGCAACTCCGTCAATTTGCCAATACCGAAGACGCGGTGTTCACGATCGGCCCTTATTCGTTCCAACCAGCCAATAAAATGATGGTGCATGGTGAGAACGAACAGAAAATCCGCCTAACCGAAAAAGAAACCGCCATTTTGAAATACCTGCTGCGGGCCGGTGATGCGGTGGTGAACCGGGACACCCTGCTGGGTGAGGTATGGGGTTACAATGCCAATGTGACGACCCACACCTTGGAAACCCATGTGTATCGCCTGCGCCAAAAAATTGAACCCGACCCCTCAAACGCCAGCCTGCTGGTGACCGAACCGGGCGGGTACCGCTTGGTGGCTGATTAAGCCTCCGATCACATCAGCGTGACATCCTGGTCGCATGGATCAGCCTGTATTGCTTGGGGGGCGCGACCCTTTTCTCGACATCCCCGGCCGTTCAGGTCACACTAAGGGTT
>JBCCBF010000264.1:0-4119 GCA_039814445.1 Pseudomonadota bacterium | reverse complement strand
GCTTCTTTGAGGCCAAGACCGGTGATGCCACGAACTTCTTTAATGACGTTGATTTTCTTGTCGCCAGCAGCGGCCAAGATCACGTCAAATTCGGTTTTCTCTTCAGCAGCACCGCCTGCATCGCCACCGCCAACAGCAGCAACAGCAACGGGAGCCGCAGCAGCAGACACGCCCCACTTCTCTTCGAGGAGTTTAGAAAGCTCAGCGGCTTCCAAAACGGTGAGGGCAGACAGGTCTTCAACCAGTTTGGTTAGATCAGTCATGATTTTACTTCCTTCAATCTAAAGATCGGTTTTGATCAAATCGCCAATTTAATGGGCAGGGGCGTGGAATTACGCGGCCTCACCCTTATCGGCATATGCTTGGAATACACGCGCCAACTGGCTTGCCGGCGCCTGCGTAACGGTGGCCATGCGTTGGGCCGGAGCCTGCAGCACGCCAATAAGTTTAGAGCGCAGCTCATCAAGAGATGGCAGTTTAGCCAGTGCTTGAACGCCATCGGCGTCGAGCATTTGGCTGCCCATGGAACCACCCAGGATTTGCAGCTTCTCATTTTCTTTTGCGAAGTCCGCTGTCACTTTCGCCGCCGCAACCGGATCGGTCGAATAGGTGATAGCGGTGGGTCCCTTGAACATGTCCGCCATGCCTTCGAACTCGGTACCTTCGAGTGCGAGACACGCCAAACGGTTCTTGGTGACCTTGAACCCCGCATCTGCTTCACGAACCTTTGCCCGCAAGGCTTCCATCTCGGCGACGCTCAGCCCTGAATAGTGGCTGACGACGACCAGATTGGCCTCACTGAAAGTCTCGTTTAGCGACGCAACAAGCGCCTCTTTTTCATTACGAAGCACGTCAATAGGTCTCCTCTTGCCTGCTTCTTCGGTTCAAAACACTAGCCGGCACGCCTGACCTAAATGGCCTTGCCCGTCGGCTAGCAAACAAGGGTTACGCCGCCAGACATCCGAAGATGTGCGCCTGGCGAACCCAGTTAGTTGTCTGTCCCAGAAGGTCGGACCCCGTGCGGGGTGAGCAGCAAGGGAGGTCAGCGGCTGGATCAAATCCAGAGCGTCAAAACCAATGCTTGATCTTCTGTCTCGGTAGGCGAACAACGGTTTTAAGCAAACAGCCCATCTTTGGGATCGATGATCCGGGGGATCGATTGTCTGCACCTACGGTCTTGGACAGCCACCCATGCCTCATAAGAAACCTGGGTGGTAAAGCCGATCAGCGCCGTCGATTAGTCAGACGCTGACCGGAAACTAATTAAATACGGTGCGGCACCTTAGGCAGCGACGCTGGAAATGTCACTGGTTTCCACAGCCACGGCAGGGCCCATGGTTGATGTCAGTGTCACTTTTTTGATGTACGTGCCTTTTGCACCCGATGGCTTCGCCTTGGCAATGGCATCGATCAGGGCTTGGGCGTTTTCCTGCACCTTCTCTTGACCAAAGCTAGCCTTGCCAACACCGGCATGGATGATCCCGGCCTTCTCAACCCGGAATTCCACCGAACCACCTTTGGCTGATTTCACCGCTTCGGCCACATTGGGGGTCACGGTACCCAGCTTTGGGTTTGGCATCATACCCCGGGGGCCCAGCACCTTACCCAGGCGGCCGACCACTGGCATCATGTCGGGGGTTGCGATACAGCGATCGAAATCGATGGTACCGCCTTGGACGGTTTGCATCAGATCTTCAGCACCGACCACATCAGCACCGGCAGCTTTCGCCTCATCAGCCTTATCGCCCTTGGCGAACACCGCCACGCGGACCGTCTTACCGGTACCGTTGGGTAGGTTCACCATGCCGCGGACCATCTGGTCAGCATGGCGTGGGTCGACACCGAGGTTAAGGGAGATCTCGATCGTCTCGTCAAACTTAGCGGTGGCGTTCTTGAGAACTTGGGCCACAGCGTCCGTGAGGCTCATACCTTGCTCGCGGTCATAACCGTCACGAAGGTTTTTGATACGTTTACCTGCTTTTGCCATGATCGCTTACTCCACCACTTCGATGCCCATCGAGCGCGCGGATCCTTCGATCATCTTCATAGCGGCATCGATGTCAGCTGCGTTCAGGTCTTTCATCTTCGCTTCCGCGATTTCCTGAACTTGCTTTTTGTTAACCTTACCCACGGTCGCACCTTTACCGACCTCGCCAGACCCTTTTTGGATCTTGGCCGCTTTCTTCAAGAAGAAGGAAGCCGGTGGGGTTTTGGTTTCAAAAGTGAAGGAACGATCCTGATAGACCGTGATGATGGTGGGCAGGGGAATACCTGGCTCCATCTCACCGGTCTTAGCGTTAAACGCCTTACAGAATTCCATAATGTTCACACCGGCCTGACCCAGGGCTGGGCCAATGGGCGGTGATGGGTTTGCCTTACCGGCGGGCACCTGCAATTTGATGGTGCCGGTGACTTTTTTAGCCATCGGTTATCTCCGTTTACCCGATTGTTTAGGGCGCGTGGTCCGACCTCAAGGCGGTTCTGGAAGGAGGGCTCCAGGGACCTGATCTCCCACGCTCTATACTCTACACACACCTATCTGTGGCGCAGCGGCGCGGAATAAACCGCTTTCTTGCGTGAAAAGCAAGTGTTTAGAACGTGTAATGTTCTGGCCGCCGACATAAATGATCGTGTTCGCTGGCGTCAAAGCCAATCTCGCCCATGATCTCACGGCATTGGTGATCCGTCCATTCCATTGAAAAGACGTTATAACGGAAGTTATGGGAATAGCTGACCGCCGTAGCGACGCTTACGAAAACACCGATCGCGGTCAGGATGCCATATAAGGTGACCTGAGCGGGCGGGATTGGCTTATCGGGGGCGCGTGCTTGGCTTTTTCGCAGCCCCAAAAGCGCGATAGCGATGATCAGGGGCCAAATATCAAACCGATAACGCAGCGTGATGGTGGCATAGCTTAAGGTCAGCACAGTAACCAGGAGCAGCCCCCCCAGGATGATGTTTGACGCGCTCCAGTGCCGCTGAAAATGAGCGCGAGCCTGCCATGCCAAGAACATCCAGACCGGCCACAAAAAGACCAGACCGATGCTAGGCCCCTCAATACGCACATAGCCAGAAACAGCATTAACCAGGTGGAAATGCAAGGTGGTGATAAACAGCGTGATAATCGAAAATTGAAAATCGATTAGATAAACCATCAAATTCGGCAGGATCCGGGCCAAGGCAAACCGGCCATTTTCCTCAAAGGATCGGGCACGCACACTGTCCACGGGCTCTAGACCAAGGAATGTGGAGCCATATTGGATCGACCCGGCCTCAAAGCTACCATGCATGGTCAAACCAGAGCCCATCCGATAGGCATTAAAGCCAATATAGGCGAGGCCACTGACCAATAAGACGACCATGACAACCGCGGCTGGTAGGAGCGCTCGCCGCCAATCCAGTCGCAAATGGTAAAGGCTCAAGAAACATAAAATGGCATAAAGCCCGACCGCAACGCTGGGCCGCGCATGGACGGTAACCGCCGCAAAACAAGCCATCATGAACAAACGCCACAACAGGGCGTATGTCCCCTCACCCCGGGGCCATAAGGCACACCACAAAAATCCTGCCACCATGGCATAGGCCACCGCGATCGGCTCATGGTAAAGCGCCGTATTACTCACCAGCAGGATACCTGGGCCGCCAAGCCAAATGCCCAGGCTAAAGATAATCTGCACCGCCAGGGTTGATGGGGTTTCCGCATCAACCTGCCGCGACAACCAGCGGGCGATCATGAGGTGGTAAAGCCCGGTGCCGAGCACCGCCCAAAACCAGATAGAAAAGGCCGCCAGCGAGACGCTACCGATCTGGATAAAAGGAGCCAATGCCGCGCGTGTTAAAAGCGGCGCCAAGCCGTGGTAAACGTAAGCCGTGCCGTCGGGCGCATAATGGCCTTCATAGCGAATGACTTGCGGCGGCACATCAACCTTGCCGTTCCACAGGGCTAGAAAATATTGATCATAGACCGCGGGGCCATATGCTGGGATATAGTGATGAAAAATCGCACCAGACGCGACGATCGCATAGACAATTGCAAATCCGACAAAGGATAAAAACACCAGGTATTTGTCTGGCTTTGACATCACCGTAAGCGATCCAAAAACCTATCTAACGTCACAG
>JBCCBF010000088.1:0-9023 GCA_039814445.1 Pseudomonadota bacterium | reverse complement strand
TTCAAATCCGCCCCTGGGCACCATTCTTTTCAATGGCTTAGCTGTTTAATTTGTGTGTGGTGAAGGCGCCCCGCCATCGTTTGTGGCGAGCAGGTGGTCGACGATCATTGCATGCCCCGGCCACTTGTATTAGCCCCTCTGTGCCGCCGCCAACAGGGTTACTACCCCTGAACCCTTTGGACACTTTGCAATAAAATCCAAAATATTTGCTTGGCATGAAACGATGGCGGGGAAAATAGCTGCAACGTCGCGCCGCCCGGGCTCAGACGAGCCGTCCCGCCCTCACCGTGAGTTAAACTGAAAACGATGCGGGCCAGGGTGGTTACAGCCCCAGGCGCCGGACAGGTTGTGGTTTGGACTGATCGATTTTGTGGATGCGATTATCCCGATGGGCTTGCTTTGCCGGGTCGTATTTCAGCCCCATAAAGGCGACGACCTTATCGAAGTCACGTTTGTTGCCTAAGCTGTCCACCCGCAGTGATGCCTTGTCTGAGAATTCAGCCGGATCGCTTTGAATTTGCACACATTTTAGGCCCGCTGCATGAGCGGCTTCCACCCCAGCTTTACTGTCCTCAAACACCACGGCCTGGGTGCGGTTTGCACCGACACGGTTGAGGGCTTTCACATAGCCTTCGGGGTGTGGCTTCGGGTTTTGGATGATGCCGAAAGCACTACCAAACGGGCTGCCTTCAGGGGCCGGATCAGGGGCGGTGAGCCGGAATTCTAAATGACGCTCAAACTCACGCAAGGCGGCGATTTTTGTCGCCGAGGATGATTTGCGCGAATTTGTGACCAGGCTGCTGCGCAAGCCGTTAGCCGCTGCCAAGCGTAAGAGACCGGGGATACCGGGAAGTACAGTGATTTTGTGCTGATTTTCGGCCTGGTAGACCTTAAGCATCTGCATCCATTTAGCCTCGCTTGGTGGCGTCCGGCCAAAACGATCTTCTTCCACCATCTTGGTATAGCGCTTTTTCGCGGACCAGCCGGTGGTTTCATCAAATTCATCAGAGGTCAGGTTCAGATCAAACCGTTTGCCGACTTCCATGAACGCTTCTTTACCCAAGCTTTCAGTATCGACAAGGGTGCCGTCGCCGTCCCAGAAGATAAAATCAAACCGCGCCATAGCGCATCCTTCCTAAATGGCGTGATTGCTTCTTGTGACAATCATCGCTGTATCTCATCAATATATGTGGTGTTTTCGAAAGTTGATACACCACAATTAAGCGCTCACACAGCACCTATGGCGACCGCCCCAATGGCCATGATAACGCCCGCCAAGATACCCCAGACCAATACCATGAAACCGCCGCTGCCAATATAGAATAGGAAGCCAGCAATGGTCACAAACCCAACAATGAAGGCCAAGACCGGCCCTAAGAGGATTTCGGATTTCAACGCCAGCACGCGCTGTTCTTTCTTTTCGGCCTCATCGGCTTTGTGATGCGCGTGCCGCACGCCGGTTTTGGCCGGGTCGATGTCTTTGTTTCTTCTCATGACCTTTTATTGCCTGAGCGCTTAATGCCAATCAAGCCCTGGCCAAGATCGCAGAACGTTGCCCATATGGGCTGGTGCGGCCCAGTCATACAAGGTGACGGGCAAATCAAGGCTTTGGGCCTGGTCGCGGCCGAGTATTTTGCCGATCACAGAGGGGGTAATGCTGATATTGCGCCCGCCAATTCCATCCCATAGATGCCCTAATGGCACCGTTAATCGGATGCCAAAATCAGGACCGCCAGTTTCCGCAAATTCAGCCAGCTGGGTCACCAACAAATTGTCGGCATTGCTAAAGGCCGCATAGGCTTCCACCTGCCAGCCATTATCCAAGGGATGGGTCAGGTCAAAGCGAACGCCGGTATCGGTACCCAAATAACGGGTTAGCGCCCCTTTTAGCACGGTGCCACCGGGCAAATGGTAATGGCCGGCTAGCTCAGCGGTGAGCCGGGCGTCATCAAAAACGAACAACATACGATCCGGATCTCGCGGGAACACTTGGTTTAGCTCAGCGCCGATGGCCCATTTGCTATCATGGCGCCAGTAGAGCAGCTGGTTGCTAACGCCGGCGTATTGTTCCTCCAAGAAGCCGCCAACAATCCCCAGATACAGCCCAGCAATCGGTTGTCCCACCTGGGCATAATAGGCGCGATCAAGCCACAGGGTGTTGTCGGCAAATTGGCTGATATTACTGCGTGTGGGGCGCAGGGTGGCGCTGCGATCCCGGTCCAGACGGTCTAGATTGTCGGCGATGTTGAGCCTGAGATCCGCCCCAATGCGGCTGTTTTGCTCTACATATTCGCCGGCCATGACAACGCTCGCGCGACTAATGACGCTGGTGCGGGCTTCGAAGCTATCCACGTCCATTGTCGGACGGATATCTAGGCTTAAACGGTCGAACACCGTGCCGATCTCATCCTCGGGCAAGATTTGGTTCGGACGGGTGGTTGTATGCGCCCATACTTGCTCAGGGCTGCCACGGCCCGCGGCCAGTGCGCGCAAGTCTTGGGCTTGCATGGTGAGCGCCAGGGTTGGCAGCCCCTTATGGGTGAGGGCCGTGGTCACTGTTTCAACCGCGGGTGTTTCCTCGCTTGCGGCCACGCCCAGGGCCAACAGCTGGTGGCTTAACTCATGGGACCCGGCCTCGGCAGCCTCGACAAAGAAAAACCGATCAAGCTCGCTGATCTGTCGATCGGATAGGCTTGTCGGGTCGATGCCTTCATCCAATAGGCGTGCATGGTAGGCAGTATCGGGTTCATCGGCCCGTTGGCGATAATCCAGCAAGTTGTCGGATAGGCCTGTCTCAAACAGACCCTCTGCCTCTGTCTCTGCTTCTGCCTCTGTCGCATCGGTCGCTTGGGCGGGTGAAAAAGGCGTATCGTCAAGGCTCCCGTCAATATCGCCACTCTCGTCAAGCAGGTTGTCGGGGAGCCTCTCAAGCTCCTGACGTAGCTGGGGTTTTGGGTCTCGGTTCTGACGCATGCTTGCTTGATCGGTGCCAAATGGTAGGGCCTTACGCCTACGCCCACCCGCTTGCCAGGACCAGGATAGGCGCGCGCTGATGCTCTCGAACCGTTCCACGGCCACACCCCCCGGAATCCTGCGCCCAGGGCGGTTTCGATCCCGAGGCTGACGGGAATGGCGCCTGGGTCAAAGCCCGGGTCGAACCGGCCTTCTTGGGTGTATTGGTCGCTGTCATATTCAGCGATCAGTGTGATGCGATCATGGTCATCAACCCAAGGCAGTGACCAGGGCAGCCGGTAGCTAACACTCCCAAAAAGGCCCACGCGGTCACCGCTAAACCACGCTTCTGGGCCACGATCAAAATCGCCGCGGCGTTCTGGGTTATCAAAATGCCCGCCGATCAGGGCCAGGCCATTGGTGAGGGGGCCGCGCCCGGCTAAGCGACCCCAGCCCATCCCGAGTGATAGATCGATATTGCCAAGGCGTTTGCTGGCAACGATGTATTCACTGCTGAAATTCCCATTACCCGCCAGGCTATCAAAACCAAGCGCCAAGGCCGGGCGAAACGCCGCTTCCTTGGTCAGTAAGATTTTGGCGTCTAGCCCGCCGGTGAACCGGGCGCCGCGGTTAAATTGTGAGCGGTTATCGATCACCCGGCGATAATGAAGCGCTAAGCGTGAGAGCGGTTGGAAGGCAACCCCACCCATCAAATAGGGTGCTCTATGGGCGGTATGTAAACGGATGGTGCCGGGTTCTGCCATGCGTGCTGTGGGCATGTTGATGGCCCCGACCCGCCCCATATTGGTGACCGGACCTGCGCTTGGTTTGGGGGCGAGCCAAGGCTCGCTGGCTGGGTTTAAATCGTTTTTTAACAGGGGGTTGCAGGCGGTTGCTAAGGTTGCAAGCAGCGCGGCCAAAAGCCATGGGCAGCCATGACCTCGATGCCTCACCCAGAAACGGCCAATAATGACCGGCTGGTATAAATGTCTGAACAAAGGCTTTCGGATGCCGCCCGAAAATCTCATGATGCCCCACCGGTCTCGCACCCTGTGATGGTGCCAAACAAGTTATCCCCAGTACCAAGTGATACTGGGGATAAGGACTCAATAGCAAGAATTAAAAATTATTAGTGTTTTCAAATGTACTAGCGAGTACAGGGTGTTACCCGGCGCGTTTGTCGGGTCTTGGGCCGCCCACATCATTGCTGGCCGCGAGCCTGGCTGCCTGCCGTGGCTTACCGTTCTCGTCAACCTTGTCATAGGCGTATTCTTGGACCCATTTGGCTTTTTTCAGGGTCTTCCACCGTGTTGCGCATGCCCAGGAACTCTACTGGCTCATTGGTGGGGGTGACGATGACATCTTGGCCGATAACGACCCGGTCACCATTGCGCATGGTCTCGAGGCTTAGATCAAGCTCATCCGCTCGGGTGGCGATCCGTTCAGCGTTCTTCTCCATCAACTCAACGGAGCCATGGACGGGTATTACCGTGCGAGCCTGGGCGGCTTCCAGATACTCATCCATATCTTTGGCATAGCCGTGACCGGAGGAATGGACGAGGGCTTCATTGGTGGTGATTAACTTGGCCACCCCAATGGATTGAATGCCGGCATCTACGGCACCGACGGCGGCTTCATTGCCCGGAATGGTGGAGGCTGAGCGAATAACCACATCATTGGAAGAGAGCTGTAGTAAGGACTTCTCATCCCGGCGCGCGGCTTTCGGCAGGGCGGCGAGTGGCTCACCCTGGGTGCCTGTGGCCAAGACCATTTGTTTGGCTTCAGGCACATGATCGACCGCTTGGTCGCGGCCTTCAAGGATCTTAACCCCACCATTGATGCCGTATTTGTCTTTCAACAGCGCGTTAAGCGTGGAGCGAACGCTGCCCATATCGAGCTTAGGCTTGCTGCTTTTTTTGCCTTTGGGGGCCGTCATGGGGCCGCCGCCCGTTTCAATCTCATAGGCACGGGCCAGGGCTTGCAGGCTCATCAAGATAGCCCCACCATGGATAACCAAGGTGCGGTCGTTTTCCGCGGCAACCTTTGCCATGTTCAAAATACGCTCGGTACTGCGGCCCATCACGGCGGTCACAATCCGGTGGCTGGGGTTGTCTTTCACAATGCCATCAATCTCATCGGCCACCATACCTTCGGTGGGTGTGTAGCCCGGGTTGTATGCCCGGGTTGAATCGACCGTGGCCACATCAAAACGTTCATGGCCATAGCGAGCGAGCGCTTTCTGACCCAAATCACGCATATCTTTGGCATCGAATTTCGGACCAATGGGTAGGCTTTGATCGGCTTTGAAATCACCTGAGTGGATCATCGAGCCAGACGGGGTCGTAATCGCCAGGGCCAGGGATTGCGAGACCGAGTGGCTGGCCGCGATGGGCATGATGTGAATATCGCCGATCTGTACAGGCTTGCCGGGTTGAATGGTCTTAAAGGTCGGCCAGCTTTTTTGCTCCACTTTCCGACGTATCAAACTTTGCTCAATAAACGCTTGGGTCAAAGGTGTGCAGTAGATGTCGGGCAGCACCTTGCCGCGGGAGGCGTCATGGGCGATGCCACCGATGTGATCCTCATGGGCGTGGGTAACAACAATTGCGTCCACGGGTTCTTTTGGGAAAGCACCGGTTTCGCGGTCTTGGAAATAGGGATCGGTATCGACCATCATCGAATCGTATTTGCTCCCTTCGCCCGGGAACATGGTGCCATTATCGATCATGACCCGGGTGGTTTTCTTGCCTTTGCCAACCCGGTGGAACTCGACCAATGAGGTATTCGCGCCGATGTCTTCGGGGTTGTTGCCGCCTTTTGGTCGGTAAACCATATCGCCGGAGATCAGTTTTTCGGCGGCTGTCGGTGCTGTGGGGATGGGGGCTTCCACAGGCGTGTTGGCGGCGGCCGCGGCTTGGGCTTCTTGTTCTTGTTGGCGGCGGCGACGATTTTTTCTCGACATAGAATAGGGGCTTTCTGTCTTTGGATGATCGGTTGGGACGCTTACGCCAGCTTGGGGGCTGACGGCTCACGCACCGTTTAAACGCAATTACGCGCCGGCATCCCAACGCCCGTCATCATCATCCTCATCCAGCGCGATCCATAAGACCAAAAGCCGGTTGTAGATCCCATCATCCGGTGGGCCCTTGCCGTTCACAAAGCCCGGCAGGCTGCGGATCATCGTGTCTAAATCTGCTGGTGTCAGCGACACCCGGCTCACGCGCGGATATTGCGTTTCCAGACCCTCGACGATGCGCTGTTGATCATCCCAACTGAAGGTGGGGGTGGGCGTGCGTCGATCTTGGGTCATAGCCAAAAGCCGTTACCAGCAGGACAAATGGGATCATGGGTGACGCTCTTGTGACGGGCGAGCCATGCCATTTACGTAATGCTGATATATTGCCGGGTAATGGTGAAAGTACTGAGTACTAAATACCCAGATAAGAAAGAAAAATCCCGGGTTGATTGAACCCGGGATGTCGTATTAGCCGCACTCTTTAAAGCGACTGTTTTCAAGTATTTGCAGTTCGTCTTGGATGCGCGATATGCGGTTACCAATGATGTTCAGACGATGCCGGTAGGTTTCCGTGCTCGCAGCACTGTTGAGGTTAACCGCGTCCACGATGTCAGCGAGCGATGCCCGGATGGCTTGCATCTCAACCGTGGCGTTCGGATCCATCCCGGCCTGGTGCGCTAAGCGATAGGCAGCGTTACAGGCGTGGCTACGGCAATGGGCGAGCATGGTGAGCACAGTGCTCAACCGGCGCGCCAGCGCTTGCGTGCTTTCGCTAAAATCATAATCGGTGGCAGCGGCCATCCGATCGAGTTCAAATTGGGCGCGGCCTACGAATTCATCGAAAGAGCGCCAGCCCTGACCTTCAAAATAGTCGGTTTGTATTAAGCCCATGATAGTAGGCCTCCCACATTACGATATTGCCTCAGCGGACCTGTCCGGGCGTTGGTGTGATCATTGTGATCATCGGACCTGCCCGGGTCCCGGCGGTATGCTGGTCTGACGTCTGCGGTCTTCCACGTCAAGTGTGGTAAGGCGCGTTGGGCGTTTTGCCGCGTCAGCCGCTAGGCTCTCAAGATCGGGATAGACCTCCCGATCCACATAAACCGTCAGCTTGTGTTTGTGTCGGGATATCCCAACCGTCGCTTCCGGTGCTGACCATGGTCGCGTAACTGCAAGAAAGGCCCTAGATAAAGTCGAGCCCTGCGGTGACTCAGCCGGGTCAGGCTGCGTCATTTCCATAGCATGAGCGTGCATAATGCGCATCTGTTTTTGGATTGGTACCTGCAAGGGTGTGTCATGGCCATCCAGGCGAACGCTCATCATCCCGGGGGTGATGGCTTCGATAGTGCCGACAGATCCCTTATAAATCCGTGGCATAGACGAACCTTCTAACAGGTCGATGCGCTCACGGAAAATCACCCGGTCATGCACAGAAAACTCGTTTGTACCATAGCGAGTCGCAAGCTCGATACCATCATCCAGGTACTCTGCTTCTTTCAAATGCATACGGGCGAGGGCGTTGATTTTGTGAGTCGTGGCCTCATCCAGGGTCAACACAGCGGATGCCTGAGACTCATTCCGGCCGTCGCTTCGCCATTTGGCATAATCAGCCGCAGCCTTGGCCGCCACAGCATCGCTGTTATCTAGAAACGCGAGCCGTTTGCGCTTACCGCTATAGGCTCGTAAAGCCTTTTGGGCATTCCCCGCATGCATATCGAGGGTGGCTTGTTGATCCACCAGATTGCGTTGGCGTACGACCCTGTTCAGGGTTGCGGGCTCAATAAACTCAGTCAGCTTTTCGATGGGGGCACCCGCGCTGGCCGCTGCCATCTGGCGGGTATCGCCAATAGCGCGGATGCTGAGACCATGGCGGCTGGCCAGCTGCATGACCGTATGCATGTCCCGGGACCCCAGCATGGCGGCCTCATCAATCACCAACATACCGCCACGCTTTAAGCCCAGTTCCGGCACATCGTCCAAATTCCGCGTGCTGCTGAGGCTGGCGATTACCTGGCTGAAAGGCAGGGCATTATGGCCTGTCTCATTGCCCAGTTTTTGGCTAAGCATCCCTGACACTGCCGTCACCAGAACGGTCTGACCATCTTTCACCAAGGCATTGCCGATGATTTTGATGAGTGTGGTTTTACCCGCGCCAGGTGGCCCTAGTAGAATGCCAAAACGCTTTTTTTCCAAAGACTTGTACGATGCTGCTCGCACATCCTCATCAACCTTGGGGTCTTTACCCAAGGCAGCGCGACCGGCGGAATACTCGGCGATGGCCGCATCCACTTGCTTGGGCTTGACGCCCGCACCGGATTCGCGGGCCCAGCGCTGGCCTGTGCGGATGATCTGACGTTCTTGCTGGTATAATTCAACCGAGGTAAAGCGCGTTTTAAGCTTCTTGGTCTTGGCCTTTTTTCCCGCCTTGTTCTCATTGGCAGGCTGTTGGCTGGCGATCGAGGGCGCAGGAAACGCATCAGGCTCAAATTCAATGACCCGGCTGAAATCTTCCAGCAAGGTGGTGGCCACGGCTTTACGGAAGGCTTTGTCCTGTGCCAGTCGTTTGACAGCCGCTTTCGGCTGCCAGTCGGGATGCCCTTGTTTCAACAAATTCTTGAGCGTGCCGCGGGTGAAAAACGCATGATTGGCGGTGAGCTGTTCTAGCAACCGGTCAGCATTGGCGGCTACAAAAGCTTCGGCCTGACGCCATTTGACATCGTCATCACCAATAGGGGCCGCTGCCGGTAGGGCAGTGTTGATGAATTGCAGGGGGGGCGGCTCTTTGCTCAACGATCAAATCAGTGATTACGGTCGATACGGATGCCAATCAGATAATTACATCCGTGATTGCATACTCAATGGAACACAAAAGAGCGAAAGCATCAGCCGCTGAAAAGCGAAGGTTTTTTGACACGTCAAGGAAGGTGACGACCAAGCCCAAGGTTCACTAGGGAAGTGGCGTCCAAAAAAAGTAGCAACTTGCCGAAAGCGGCGGCTTAATCGCCGCTTCCGACTGGTTCCATGGCTGATAAATCAGCGGGCACACCGGCGGGGC
>JBCCBF010000217.1:0-5074 GCA_039814445.1 Pseudomonadota bacterium | reverse complement strand
GCCGATAAATTCTTCCGCAAGGGTAAGATCGGTGGCTGGCGTGATGAGCTAAGAGATGCTCAAGTAGCACGGCTGATCGATGATCACCGCACCGTCATGGACCGGTATGATTACCTAACCCGCGAAGGGACGCCGCGGTTTTAACGAGAGCGCGGCGCGCCATACTGATAGGCTAAGCGTCGCTTTTAACCGCCCGGCTACGACTACCAGAGCATCCATCCGAACCAACCCGCAGACCCAATGAGATAGGTTTATGTCCAGCGATACTGTGACTGACACCGATAGTTTACGGACCATCACCGCCCGATTTGGCGAGACAACACAGATCATCGCCAAGGCCGTGCGTGAGGCGAAGCGTGAGGCGGATGCGGTGACCCTGGTGGCGGTATCAAAAGTACAACCCGATCATCGTATTGACGCCGCTTTGAAAACAGGCCACCGGGTTTATGGTGAAAACCGTGTCCAAGAGGCCCAAGAGCGTTGGACCCATCGGCGCGCCGCATACCCCGATCTACGGTTGCACCTGATTGGGCCGCTACAGACCAATAAAGCAAAAGACGCGGTGGCTTTGTTTGATGTGATCGAGAGCATCGACCGAGAAAAACTGGCCCGCAAGCTAGCCGATGAGATGACCAAGCAAGACCGACAGCTAACCTGTTATCTTCAGGTCAACACAGGCGCAGAAGAACAAAAGGCCGGGGCCCTGCCGGGTGAGCAGCTGGTTAACTTACACCGCCTATGCACCGATGAGTTGGGCCTCACCATTGCTGGGTTGATGTGTATCCCACCGGTTGATGAACCCGCTGCCATGCATTTTGGCTTATTAGCCGATTGGGCAAAACGCCTCGGCGTTCGTGACCTGAGCATGGGTATGTCCGCCGATTATGAACTGGCAATCCGCATGGGGGCGACATCCGTGAGGATCGGGAGCGCTGTGTTCGGTGAGCGTGAAAAGCCGGCCTGATGCTGCGTTGCGGTAGATAAAAAATCTTTCTGACAGCAAGTTCTGATAAAACACTGAGTTTGCACACGAATAATTACAATCGTAATTTTGTGCATCCGCACACGCTAATATTTACCCATGACTTGCTGTCTGAGGCCGTATACCGTGCCGCTCTAATAACAAGATTTTAGGGAGAGATCGCACCATGACACCTGATGCTTTAAAGCAAATTCAGTCCAAAATTTCGGTTCGCCAACGCTATGATAATTTCATCGGCGGCGACTGGAAAGCCCCGGTAAAAGGTCAGTATTTCGAGAACATCACCCCGGTTACCGGCAAGGTGATGAATGAATGCGCCCGGTCCACTGCTGAAGATATCGAGCTGGCCCTGGACGCTGCCCACAAGGCCGCACCGGCCTGGGGTCGCACCTCGATCACTGAGCGGTCCAACATCCTGATGAAGATCGCTGACCGGCTTGAGGCCAATCTGGACGCCCTCGCCATGTTCGAGACCCTAGAGAACGGCAAAGCCATCCGGGAGACCACGGCCGCCGATCTGCCGCTCACCATCGATCACTTCCGCTATTTCGGCGGCATCATCCGCGCCAACCAAGGCTCGGTCTGTGAAATCGATGCCAACACGGTCGCCTATCACTTCAACGAGCCCTTGGGCGTGGTCGGTCAGATCATCCCCTGGAACTTCCCGATCCTGATGGCTGCTTGGAAGCTAGCCCCGGCGCTGGCCGCCGGCAACTGCGTGGTGATCAAGCCCGCCGAGCAAACGCCATCAAGCGTCATGGCGGTGGTGGAGCTGATCGCTGATCTGCTGCCTCCAGGCGTGATCAACGTGGTCAACGGTTTCGGCGTCGAGGCCGGTAAGCCGCTTGCCTCCTCCAACCGGATTGCCAAGATCGCCTTCACTGGTGAGACGACCACCGGTCGCCTGATCATGCAATACGCATCCGAGAACATCATCCCAGTCACCTTGGAATTGGGCGGCAAATCACCGAACATCTTCTTCGGTGATTGCATGGATGAGGACGATGATTTCGCTGAGAAATGCCTGGAAGGCTTCACCATGTTCGCCTTGAACCAGGGTGAAGTCTGCACCTGCCCATCACGGGCGCTGGTGCACAAATCGATCTATGACAAGTTCATGGAAAAAGCGATTGCCCGGGTTGAGCAGATCAAGATGGGCCACCCGCTGGAAGCCAGCACCATGATGGGTGCGCAAGCCTCCAACGATCAGATGGAAAAGATCCTGTCCTATCTGGATATCGGTAAAAAAGAGGGGGCGAAGGTCCTCACCGGTGGTGACCGCGCCAATCTCGATGGTGAGCTGTCGGGCGGCTATTACGCCCAGCCTACCGTGTTCGAAGGCAATAACGACATGCGGATTTTCCAGGAAGAGATCTTTGGTCCTGTCCTGTCCGTGGTGCCGTTCGAAACCGACGAAGAAGCGCTAGAAATCGCCAACAACACGCTCTACGGCCTGGGTGCCGGGGTCTGGACCCGCAATGGCAACCGCGCCCATCGCTTCGGCCGGGGCATCGAAGCCGGTCGGGTGTGGACCAATTGCTATCACCTCTATCCAGCCCACGCGGCCTTTGGTGGCTATAAGCAATCGGGCATCGGCCGCGAAAACCACGCCATGATGCTGAACCACTACCAGCAAACCAAAAACCTGCTGGTCAGCTACGACGAAAAACCCATGGGTTTCTTCTAGGATCACAGATACTATATAGGTTAAGGGCGCAGGCGCTTGGTGGTACCATAAAGCGCCTGCTGTTTTTTAGGCTAAGGCCTTATTGTGATCAGCCTGTGGTTGGAAGGAGATGACATGACAGAGATCATGGAAGATGCCGTTACCGCAACGCCCGAAGCGCTCGAGTGGATCGAAAAACTCAAAGCCATGCACGGGCCGTTGATGTTCCATCAATCGGGCGGCTGTTGCGATGGCAGCGCACCCATGTGTTACCCGGCGGGTGAGTTCAAAACCGGCGGACAGGACGTGTTGCTGGGCCAGATCGGTGGCTGCGATTTCTATATCGGCGCCGCCCAGTTTGAGGTCTGGAAACACACCACCCTGACCATCGATGTGGTTCCGGGCCGTGGCAGTGGCTTTTCCCTCGAAGCGCCAGAAGGCGTGCGCTTTTTAACCCGTTCTGATGTCTGCCTGACCGATTAGCACCAGCCCCTTGGGTAAGCGCTCGTTAAATGTCCGCGAGAGTAACCCGCAGCGTGCTGGTCTCATCGCAAGCCACTAACACGCGGTACATAACATCGAGCGTGGTGGCGACGCAGCCTTCGGTCGCTTGCCATTGTTTGGGGTCTTCCGCCCCGCGCTTAAGGTGCCAGAATATGGCGCTACCCTGTCCAGGCACGGGCGGGTCATCATTATGGCCAAGAACAACCACCAAATCATACACATGATCATCCCGAGCCATGTCTTCATGACTGGCTGAAAAAGGTAAGCGAACCAAGCGGTTGTACTCTGGGTGATCCGGCGCATCACACCACCCCATATCCGCCTCGATCGGCGCACTGGACACAAAGGTCTTGGGCGCGGTGATCCGATCGGCGCGGTAATAAATGTGGCGTAAACGCCAATCACCCAGCGGGGTGGCGCCATCACCCTCAACCTTATCAGCCGCCGGGCGCACACCACTACGGCCGATCACACAGGGTGCGCGCAGCTCACCATCCGGTAACAAGGCGTGCAGCTCCCCATGAATAGCGTCAGCGCTGGGCAAGGTCACCGTGATCTGGATCATCGTATATCAGGCACGAGGGTAAGGATGGCGCAAAGGTTCAGGCTAGATACCCGCCCCACCCAAATTACCCGATGAGCGGTATTTGTCCAAAGCGTGCATCATTTTATCCGCCAGATTATTGGGGGAAATGCTGCGTCCGAAGGGATCTTGGATACCGGCTGGACCCGTGGGCGCGGCCAAAGCTGGTTCCGATGGCGCGACAGAGCGAGCCACGGCCGGGCTGATCCGGTCATTGGCAGCACTGGCGGCCTCCTGTTCAGCGGCACGGATGATCGCTAAGCGTGAGGCGGCCTCGGCCACATCGGCGGCTTTCACATCATCACGGCGGCTGCTGGCGCCAGCAAAGAGCGGCACCGCGCGATTATACCGGCGCACATCCTCAAGCGGGATCGGGTTGGCATCACCCGCCGCCAAGATACGGCGGCGCGGGCCGGCATCAGCGACTGCCTCGGTTACTGTCTCAGCCACCTTCCCGTTCACCGCGGCGGCATCAGCCGCTTCGGCCATCTGTCGCCCGGTGGCCGGTGCGTCCAACTGCGGGGTGACACCTGGGGTCAGGATGGAAGCGGTCGCCGGGATGCCCGCGAATTGAATAGAGCCAGCGCCTGAACCGGCACGGTTCTGTATGGGCGTTGCCGGTTGTGACGCCGCCGGCGCATTAGAGGCGGGGCCAGCCGCCAGGGTCAAGAAGGCGTCAACCGACCGCTCGCTGGCATAGCTATCGGCCGCGGCCAGCAGCACATGGGCCAAGGCTGGGTCGTGAGCCGCGGCAATCGCCGGGGTGATCGCGTGGTGACCATCATGATAGGTGGCCGTTGACGGTGAGGCGCTAGGGCCTGTGGATGCCGTATCGGCCAAGGCAGAAACAGTGGTCAAGGCGCTCGTCTCCACCGGCGCGGGGCCATCAGCATCAGCGACCAAAATGGCGGGTTCAAATACCGCTTCCACAGGTGCAGCCCCGTTGGTACTAGGCCCTAATTCCAGTGAGGCGAGCATCACCCCGCCCGCCGCCCGGGGTTGCGCCACAAAACTAGGGGCTGTGGTGGCATCCGCCTCACCGCTTAACGCGGCGACCACGGTACCGGCGATGCCTTGACCGCTGGTCTGTTCGATCATGGCGTTGTAAACGCCGCTGACCATGCCAAAAGGCCCACCAAATAAAATACCACCGGCCATTTGGGTGGATGGTTTAATCGTGTCACCGGTCAGTTCCCGGTACATATCGCCCACCACCGGCAAATGATGAAGCGGGTTAATCACATCGAGAAAATCCCAGAATGACATGCTGTCATCCTGACCTTGGCCTTGGACGTTGACGCCAGTTTGATCAACAGTATCTTTGGCTTTATCCGTCTGG
>JBCCBF010000363.1:0-2568 GCA_039814445.1 Pseudomonadota bacterium | reverse complement strand
CAAGAAACATGCCAATTTCGCTATCAGCATATTGCGCCCAGGTCATTAAGATCGCCCCTAAGCCCACCGCCAAGAGGATAATCCCGCCCATTTGCTGGATCGGCAAGGCCACAAAGAAAATCTGCATTTGCGGCATGATCCGGGCGAGCACCCCCATGGCCAAGAAGAATAACAAGGTCACGATGATAAAGGGGGCGGCCAGTTGGGTACCAATGGCAAAGCTCTCCATGGTCTTTTGACTGACCACATTCGCCATATCCTCCACCGGCATCGGCCCACCGGGCTCAAACACATTGTAGGTGTCAGCCAGGGCCATAAACATCAGATGATGTAGGTCGGTGACGAAAATCACCGTTAACGCCGCCGTGGATAGCAAGGCGGCGGGCAATGAGGATTGAGAATTGAACATCGGGTTAAACAAGAATGCATTGGCCAAACCTGTGTTCAGGGCAATGATTTGGCCTGTAACCTGAACCGCGGCCAAAATCAGGCGCATAAGCGTGCCAAAGAAAACACCGATTAGGGTTTCTGACACAATCAGCAGCAACAGATCGGTGACCAAAACGGGTTGCGGCGGGATACGGTCGGCCAGGACGGGCGTCATCAACAAGGAAATCATCAGCGCCAATAATAAGCGCACCCGGGGCGACACGGTGTTATCGCCGAAACCCGGTAACAGGAAGATAGCCGCGCCAAACCGCACGAAAATCATCATGAAGGCGTAAAGATTGCCGCTGATGACCTGATCGATGATGCTTAACATGGCCGCGCCCTTACGCCGGTCCGCGACCGTTAACTGCCCAGACCAATAATCCGATCGGCGATCACCTGGGCAAACGCCTCAAGCACCGACATCATATAGGGCCCCAAGAAAAGCATGCTGAGGAACACGGCAAAGATTTTGGGCACGAAAGTCAGGGTGATTTCCTGAATTTGGGTCAAGGCTTGGAACAGAGCGATGATCAACCCGACCACCAAGGACACCAACATAATCGGGCCGGATACCTGCAACAGCACCACCATGGATTCACTCAAGACATCAAGAATATCAGATGATTCCATGGTATCGCTGCCTTTGATGCCTGTTACTACCGATGCGCGTTATCACCGATGCCCGTTATGCCAACGCCTCTTATGCCAATGCCTCTTATGCCAATGCTTGGTGCTGGTTCGGCGGCTCAGTTGCCAATGCCCTAAGGCAAGGGCCTTAACGCTCTCCATCCATTGCCGATAACCGGACATCAATCAAGAGCGGCTTGCCCTGGGGGGCTGATCTTATCCCCATGACCTGGCCACCGGACGTGGATTGTACGAGCGATCGATACAACAGATATAAAGGCGTTGGCTTAAACCGGCGTGGCTTATGCGAGCCTAAATCACGCTAGATTACATTGGCATCCGTAGGATTTCTTGATAGGCGCTGATCACCCGGTCACGAACCGCCACCACAGATTGCAAGGTGATCTCGGCATTATTGACCGCCATGACCACATCAGTCAGGTCAGCCGTGCCCGCCACGGCTGCGGCACTCATCCGCTCACCCTCACGCATGGTGTTCATGGCTTCAGTTGCGGCCGTGCCCACCATATCGCGGAAAGTGGGGGCGGCCACGCCATCGGTGCCGCTAGCCCCGGCCTGGTTTTGCAAATTCTGATCTGGCCCCTGCACAAACCGGCGTGCAGCGGTGTTATAGGCGTCGAGGGCAGATTCAAAACTAATAGCCATGGGAACTTCCTAGAAACTTATACTGGCTGATATCTTATGCATCACTTAACGGCGTAACAGATCGACGGTTGATGTCACCATACCACGGCTCATCTCGATCATGCTCAAATTCGCCTCGTAAGACCGCTGAGCCTCTCGCATATCCGTCATTTCCACCAAAGTGCTCACATTAGGCGTTAACACATAACCTTGATTGTTGGCGGCAGGGTGGTTGGGCTCATACCGGCGGCCCAGGGGTGAATAATCCTTCCGGATTCGGTCAATCTCCACCTTATCGATACCGGCGGCCCGGTCTAACTCGTTGCGGAAGGTGATGGTTTTCCGGCGATAGGGCAGCTCATCGGGTGTGGCGCCGGTGGTGTTGGCGTTGGCGATATTCTCACTGACCACCCGCATCCGGGTGCCTTGAGCCTTTAAACCACTAACGGCGATTGCCATGGCGTTTTGTAGTTCCATCGTTTTCTTCCCTACATCCTGGTGCCTAGATCAATAATCTGGGCGGCAAATTCTGCCTTTACACGTTACTCAACCAATTAAACCTGACCGGAACCGCGCAAAGCGTGGCGGATCATGCCGATCTGTTTTTGATAAATTCGGGTCATCAATTGGTAATCCATTTGGGTCTGATTACCCTTGATCACCTGCTCTTCTAACACCACAGCATTGCCGTCGGGGGAGCTCTCATAACCCCGGCGCTGCTCGGGGCTGGCAAACGGCCGCTCATCCCCCAGGGTGCCGCCTAAGTGTTTGACACTCGTGGCTTTCATCTGCATTTGGTGACGGCCTACAACCTCGTCAAAGCTGAATGGCTTGAGGTCATGGGGGGCGTAATTCGGTGTGTTG
>JBCCBF010000161.1:0-6289 GCA_039814445.1 Pseudomonadota bacterium | reverse complement strand
GTTTCAACCTCAGCATCACCCTCTTCGTCATCAGCAGCACGGCGTAGAGCATTGGCCCGCTTCAGATAAGCCGCCCGTTCATCAGCTGTGGCGTCCACATGATCCAGGATCGACATGGAGATGACCTCGTCACCTTCCTCCAACCGGATCCCGCGTACGCCCGTGGATGTGCGGCCACTGAACACACGCACATCATCGATGGCAAAGCGGATGCAATATCCTTTATGGCTCGCCAGCAGCACGTTTTGATCAGGGCGACAGGTTTTAACCGATACCAGGTTTTCCCCTTCATCCAGCTTCATTGCGATCAAGCCATTGGCCCGGATATTGGCGAAATCAGACAAAAGGTTACGACGGATTCCGCCCCGCGAGGTGGCAAACATCACATGCCAATCGCCCCAGCTTTCCTCATCCTCTGGCAGTGGCATCATGGCGGTAATGGTCTCACCACCATGAAGCGGCAAGAGGTTAACCAAAGCTTTGCCCCGTGACGTGGGATTGCCCAAAGGCAGTCGATACACTTTGAGTTTGTAGACCATGCCCCGGGATGAGAAGAACAACATCGGCGTGTGGGTGGAGGTTACAAACAGCTGGGATACAAAATCCTCGTCCTTGGTCGACATGCCTGAGCGGCCCTTCCCGCCCCGGCGTTGCGCCCGGTAGGTGGAGAGCGGCACCCGCTTGATATAGCCGCCATGGGACACGGTCACGACCATATCCTCACGCTGGATCAGGTCTTCTATATCGGCTTCAAACTCGGCATCGACCAATTCAGTGCGCCGTGGTGTGCCAAACTTCTCCCGAATTTCCGACAGCTCGGTGACCATGATCTCCATGACCCGGCTCCGGTTCGCCAGAATATCCAGGTAATCACGGATCTTATCGGTGACCTCACCCAAATCTTCAGCGATCTTATCGCGCTCAAGCCCGGTTAAGCGGTGCAAACGTAGATCGAGGATCGCCCGCGCTTGGGCTTCGCTCAGTTGATATTCATTAAAGATGCTTTCATCAACATCCTGGCTCTCCGCTTCAACGAGTTTAATGAGCGGCGCCACATCGGCTGTGGGCCAGGTGCGTGACAGCATCTGTTCCCGCGCCTCTTGCGGGTCTGGTGCCCGCCGGATGAGCTCAATCATCTCATCCAAATTGGCAATCGCCACGGCCAGCCCGATCAAGGTATGGGCGCGTTCCCGGGCCTTACCCAACTCAAACACCGTGCGGCGGGTAATCACTTGTTCACGGAAGTCCACAAACGCTGCGATAATCTCACGCAAAGTCATAGTTTGTGGCCGCCCCCCATTGAGCGCTAGCACATTGCACCCAAAGCTCGTTTGCAAGGGCGTGAATTTATAAAGCTGGGCGAGCACCACATCGGCTACCGCGTCACGCTTTAACTCTACCACAATGCGCACCCCGTCGCGGTCACTCTCATCACGCAGCTCAGAGATACCTTCGACGATCTTCTCGCGCACAACCTCGGCAATCCGCTCGATCAGGCGCGATTTATTCACCTGATAGGGAATTTCCGTGACCACGATGGCTTCACGATCCCTGCCAAACTCCTCGATATGGGTGCGGCTGCGGATCATCACCGAGCCATTGCCTTGACTGTAGGCTTTATAAATCCCGGCTTTACCAAGGATCTGGCCACCGGTGGGGAAATCCGGGCCAGGGATATGTTCTAACAGCGCTTCCACGCCAATATCGGGGTCTTCGATATAGGCGATACAGGCATCAATCACCTCACCCAAATTATGGGGTGGAATATTGGTGGCCATACCCACGGCAATACCCCCGGCCCCGTTGACCAGCAGGTTTGGGAACCGAGCTGGCAGGACCACTGGTTCTTCCGTTTGCTCATCATAGTTGGGTTGGAAATCGACCGTATTCTTATCGATATCAGTCAGCAGGCTTTCACCCGATTGCGCCAATCGCGCCTCGGTGTAACGCATGGCCGCAGGTGGATCGCCATCCATGGACCCGAAATTACCCTGACCATCAACAAGGGGTAGCCGCATGGAGAAATCCTGGGCCATCCGCACCATGGCATCATAAATCGCACTATCACCATGGGGGTGATACTGACCCATCACATCCCCGACGATACGGGCGGATTTACGAAACGGTTTTGAGCTATCATAGCCGCCCATTTTCATGGCGTAGAGAATGCGGCGATGGACCGGTTTCAAGCCATCGCGCACATCAGGCAAAGCACGGCTGACGATGACGCTCATGGCGTAATCGAGGTAAGAACGGCGAAGCTCGGTCTCAATCGAAACCGGGGCGATGTCGGAGTCGGAACCCGATGGATCAGACAAGGCTAATAACCTTTTGATTTAACGTCAGAAAACAGATTGGCCAAAACCACTCTTTCGGAGGATGCCATTATACCATAAGGCCGTCATGGTCCAAGCTAGCAGGGGACCCGGCCTCATGGGCAAGCGCTGGGGCTTTAGAACGGAATGTCGTCGTCTAAATCGCTGGCGCTGTTGGCGGCAAAAGCGGGTTCAGGCTGGCCGCCGCCACCACCCATGCTGCCACCACCATCGCCATAAGACGGGCTGCTGTCATAGCCGCCGCCCCCTTGGCCTGCCCCATCAGACCGGCCATCCAGGAACGTCAGCTCACCACGATAAGGGCGTAAAACCACCTCGGTGGTGTAGCGTTCTTGACCGCTTTGATCCTGCCATTTGCGAGTTTCGAGCTGGCCTTCGATATAAACTTTGGACCCTTTGCGTAAGTAACGCTCGGCCAGGCCGACCAGGGCATCATTGAACAGCACCACCCGATGCCATTCGGTTTTCTCTTTACGCTCGCCGCTGTTTTTATCTTTCCAGCTTTCAGAGGTGGCAATGGCTAAGTTACAGACCCGCCCGCCGCTCTGCATGGCGCGGATTTCGGGATCGCGGCCCAAATTTCCAATCAGGATGACTTTATTAATACTACCAGCCAAGGGTTCGTCCTCTACATCTGTGGGGGGCCATGCCTTCAGCCGCTTATCATGGCCGCTCAGGCGCGTTAATGAATGGCGGATCGTAAACAGACACCCCACATCCCGCAACGCCTTAGACGGGTTTTTAAAGCGCTCTGACGCCCGGTAACTGGGGGTAACTACGGTTATTTGGGCATAGATCGTATAAGCCCATCATCATCAACCATCGACCCACTGAAAATAACGCCTATATCTACATTTTATAGTGGCACGATCCGGTGTGATGAGAGCGTGGCCATTATGCGATTCTTCCGCCCTTTTTTCGCAACCGATTTGACCTGTCGCCCATGTTAAAAACAATTTCTGTCCGCGGTGCCCGCGAGCACAATCTCAAAAATGTTGATGTGGACCTCCCACGCGATAGCCTTGTGGTGATCACGGGCCTGTCGGGGTCGGGTAAATCATCCCTCGCCTTTGACACAATCTACGCCGAAGGACAGCGACGGTATGTGGAAAGCCTATCGGCCTATGCCCGCCAATTCCTAGAGCTGATGCAAAAGCCCGATATGGACAGTATCGAAGGCTTGTCCCCGGCAATCTCCATTGAACAGAAAACCACCAGCCGCAACCCCCGATCGACCGTTGGGACGGTGACCGAGATTTACGACTATATGCGGTTGCTTTGGGCCCGTATCGGGGTGCCCTATTCACCGGCCACCGGGTTACCGATCGAAAGCCAGACCGTCAGCCAAATGGTGGACCGCATATTAGCCGCTGGTGATGGCAAACGGCTTTATGTTCTTGCACCCATCGTGCGCGGCCGGAAAGGTGAGTACAAAAAAGAGATTCGAGACTTACAACAAAAAGGCTTTCAGCGGGTCCGTATCGATGGCGACATCTATGAGATCGATGAGACGCCAACCCTGAATAAGAAGGTCAAGCACGACATCGAAGTGGTCGTCGACCGCCTTGTCGTTCGTGATGATTTAGGCAACCGCCTGGCCGATAGCGTGGAAACAGCGCTAAACCTGTCCGATGGCCTGGTCTATGCCCTTGATGCTGACAACAATAGTCTCGAGGTTTTCTCAGCGAAATTTGCGTGTCCGGTATCCGGTTTCACGATTGATGAGATCGAACCACGCCTGTTTTCCTTTAACAGCCCCCATGGGGCCTGCCCCACTTGTGATGGCCTCGGCACCAAACTCTATTTTGACCCCGAATTGGTGGTGCCCGATGATCGCGTCTCTTTACGCGAAGGGGCTATCGCTCCCTGGTCCGGCAGCTCGTCGCAATATTACCAGCAAACCCTACAGAGCCTGGCCAAGCACTTTAAAGTGAGCATGAACAAGTCGTTCGCGGAGCTTTCTCAAGCGGCTCGGGATGGCATCCTGTATGGGACTGAGGATGATGTCACCTTTGAGTATGATGATGGCTTACGCAGTTATAAAACCGCAAAACCATTCGAAGGCTTGATCCCTCATTTAGAACGCCGGTTTGTGGAAACCGACAGCAGCTGGACCCGGGACGATCTGGGTAAGTATCAGAATACAGCCCCTTGTGAATCCTGTGGTGGTTTCCGGTTAAAACCCGAAGCACTCGCCGTTAAAATTGATGGCCAACATATTGGTAATGTTACGGATCTGTCGATTGAAAAAGCCGGCGCGTGGTTTGAAACCCTACCCAGCAAGTTGAGCGAGAAGAACAACAATATCGCCGAACGGATCCTCAAGGAAATCAATGAACGGTTAGGGTTCTTGAACGCGGTGGGGCTGGGTTATCTGTCTTTATCGCGAATGTCGGGCACCCTATCCGGCGGGGAAAGCCAACGGATCCGCCTGGCCAGCCAAATCGGCTCGGGCCTAACCGGCGTCCTTTATGTACTGGATGAACCCTCAATTGGGCTGCATCAACGGGATAATGACCGGCTCTTAGCCACCCTCAGACGGCTACGCGATCTAGGCAATACCGTGATTGTGGTGGAGCATGATGAGGATGCGATCCGCACAGCGGATTATCTCGTGGATATGGGCCCCAAGGCTGGGGTTCATGGGGGCACGGTAGTAGCCGCCGGTCCACCCTTGGTCATTATGCAATCAGATGAAAGCCTTACCGGTCAATATTTAACCGGCAAACTGGCCATTCCTGTGCCTGAGAAACGCCGCAAGCCCAAGAAGGGCAAAAAGCTCACCATCAAAGGGGCGACGTCCAATAACCTTAAAGATGTCAGCACTGATATACCCTTGGGCACCCTCACCTGCGTTACCGGCGTGTCCGGTGGTGGCAAATCATCCTTGATCATCGATACCCTTTATAAATCCCTGGCCAAGCGCTTGATGGGTGCGAAAGAACAGCCGGGCAAACATGATGGCATTACCGGTCTCGAACATCTGGATAAGGTGATTGATATTGACCAATCGCCCATCGGCCGGACACCGCGGTCAAACCCCGCTACCTATACCGGCGCCTTCACCCCGATCCGTGATTGGTTTGCCGGATTGCCAGAGGCCAAAGCCCGTGGGTATGGCCCCGGCCGGTTCTCCTTCAACGTCAAGGGCGGCCGGTGCGAAGCCTGTCAGGGCGATGGGGTGATCAAGATTGAGATGCACTTCCTGCCCGATGTCTATGTCACCTGTGATGCCTGTCAGGGCAAGCGATATAACCGGGAAACCCTGGAAATCCTGTTCAAAGACAAATCGATAGCTGATGTGCTTGATATGACGGTGGAGGAAGGCGTCGCGTTCTTTAAAGCCGTGCCGTCAATCCGGGATAAGTTGGAAATGCTGGATCGTGTGGGGCTTGGCTATCTCAAGATCGGGCAGCAAGCGACCACCCTCTCCGGGGGTGAAGCCCAACGTGTGAAACTGGCGAAAGAACTAGCTCGCCGGGCCACCGGCAAGACCTTGTATATCCTGGATGAGCCAACCACCGGCTTGCATTTCGAGGATGTGCGCAAGCTGCTTGATGTGCTGCAGGCGCTTGTGGATCAAGGCAACACAGTGTTGGTGATCGAACATAACTTAGAAGTCATCAAGACTGCTGACTGGATTATCGATCTCGGTCCCGAGGGGGGCGATGGCGGTGGCCAAATCGTCGCTGAAGGCACACCAGAGGCGGTGGCCAACAACGACTCAAGCTATACCGGCCAATACCTCAAGCCCTACCTGGAGGCCCATAGCGACGGGGATGCCACAAAACAGACGGCGTAATTTGCCGGGTTCTGCCCCTAAAACACCAAAACTGCGGCTTAATCGACATAGTTGGGGGCTGGCAGCCCTTCGTTTTTAAGCCAGTCGATAGACATAGGCATTCTATCGTAAACTAGGAATTGGAAGACGCGACCAATTCTGACGAAGACGC
>JBCCBF010000077.1:0-9666 GCA_039814445.1 Pseudomonadota bacterium | reverse complement strand
GTCGATTGCAAATCACCGTGCGCCTCAGCAATGCAAGGCCACCAGACCGTGTCACCGGACACCGTCAACAGGTGAAAGACCATACCGATACCGGGATAGGCTATGGCCTTATACATAGGAGCCTTTTCTTGAGCACAAGGTCATTTTATTGGGCGCAGGCTTGTGAAGGGGCTTTTGATATTGCGTGGTGTGCTCCTCATGGTATTTGCTTAGTATATCAGGCGCTGATTCTGTCCAGTTTTGAGTGTGCCTGGGGCAGCTCTGGGCTTGGCGTTGATTTATCCTTACTTCAGTGATCATCGTCGGGCCTCACTAGGGGCCTTCATAGGCGCGCATAAACCTGTTCCATTGATGCGTATCGCGTTATAATCGAGTAATTCCCGGCAGTTCCTGCCCAGTGCGATAATTTTATCGCGGCCTCATCGGCGATTTGTTGCAAACGCGCAACACCCATGGGAGGGGCACGGACCCTGTGCAAAACCGAGGCAAATCCGGGCTTGCTTCTCAACCTTGGTCAGGCTATCAGGATCAGCGATTAAGACCGCGCTCCCGCCTTCTTGGGTGCCGTGTACCTTGGGCCCGATGGTCATTTGGTTGAGTTTCCCCCCGGAAATCCAAGCAAAACGACCACTAAGTCGAGACCACAAGGGTTTAAGGCGCGCACCCGGTACCGAGCTTATTTGCTGTTCAACAGCCAGTGATGGCGATGAACAGTATCGGACTGGGGCATCTGGGGTGGCGGTTGAGATGCGTAACCAAGCTTTTTTTCTAGCCAAGGACCTCAAGGGAGCTTTTTTAAATGGCTAATATTCTCTTCTCCGCAGCTGCTGCCGACTCGTCGTTAGTAGCTAACTTTGATGCAGCGGCTGACACCCTGGTGTTCGACACCAGCTCTGCTGCTGGCGTTAAAGTTCTTCCACAGGGTACAAGCACCACCTTCCAGGTCGGTACTGCTTCTGTGACCCTTCCAATCGCACTGGCTGCTATCGCTGCCAGCAACACCTCGTTCAACGATGGCTCAACTCTCGTGATCGGTGATGCCGCTGCTGGCACCACGGGTGACGACGGTGTTAACGTGATCGACCTGAGCACGGGTTCAAGCGCCACCAATGCCAACCAAGTCTTCGGTCTTGGCGGTAGTGACGTGATCACCTTGGGTTCTGGCGCAAGCGTTGCCTACGGTAACGTTGGCGACGACGTCATCACCGGCGGTTCCGGTGCTGAATTCCTTTACGGTGGCCAAGGCGCTGACAGCATCACCGGTGGTGATGGTGCCAATGTTCTTTATGGTAACCTGGCAAACGACACCCTAACCGGTGGCGCAAACAACGACGTTCTCTACGGTGGTCAAGGCGACGATAACCTCGCAGCCTCCGGCGGTAGCGATGTCATGTATGGTAACCTCGGTAATGACAACATTACCGGTGGTGCCCTTGCTGATGTGCTTTACGGCGGTCAAGGTGCTGATACTGTTAATGGTGGCGACGGTAACGACGCTGTCTACGGTAACATCGATGCAGACGTTCTGAACGGCGATGCCGGTAACGACGCCCTGTTCGGTGGTCAAGGTGCTGACACCATTGATGGTGGTGCTGGTGCAGACAGCATCGGTGGTAACCGCGACAACGACGTTCTCACCGGTGGTGCAGGCAACGATGCCTTCAACTTCGCTGGTGGCGGCGCTGACGTTATTACTGACTTCAACCTGACCCAAGATACCGCTGATCTTTCGACCGGTAACTTCACCACGTTCCAAAGCGTGTTGGATGCCATCACGGAAGCTGACGGTAACTCAACCATCGCTCTCGGTGGCGGCAACAGCGTGACGCTTAACGGCATCACCAAAGCCCAAATCGAATCCGCTGGTTCAGGTTGGATTAGCTCACCATTGACCGACGTGTCTGGTCAGTCTTTCACCCTCGTGACCACTGGTGACAATATCACCGGTACCGGCGGTGCAGACACCATCTTCGGTGCAATTGATGACAACACCGCAGCCAACAATACCTTTACGGTTCTTGACATCATCAATGGTGGAATCGGTACCGATCAGTTCTTCCTCACCGCTGATACCAGTGGCGCAGGCCTCAATCTGCCAGCTGCTAGTGTGAGCAATGTTGAACAGTTCTTCTTCCGTAACGTGTCTGGTCAAACCCTCACGGTCGACGCCAATCTCGTGACAGGCGAAGAGCAACTGTGGTCTGATCGTTCCACCAATAACAACGTGTTCACGAATGTCGGAAACGGCACCGTGATCGGTGTTAAAGGTGATGGTGTTGTGGCAAACGCCAACACTACAGCTACCTACGGTGCAGCTGTGACTGCCGGTACGCTTGCGATTGACAGTGGCACAACTGCTGGTGATGTCGCCATCAATGGTACAGCAACCGTGCTTGACGCCCTTACGGTGTCTTCAACGGGTGCTTCCAACACCATCGGTAATCTGACCACAACCGGTCAGGTCAAGTCTGTGACCATCAATGCAACCACAAACCTGACAGCGACCTCCGTTGGTATCGCTAACGGTGCTGGTGAAACTCAAACGCTTACCGTTTCCGGTAGTGCAGCTGACGTGGCCGCCACAGCAACCGCCGCAGCACACGCTGCTGTTGTTCTGGGCACCTTGGACGCTGACTTTGAGGCTCTTGACGCATCTGGCCTGACTTCAGGTGGTGTGCAGTTGACCATGAACAACGTGGCAACTGTCTCCTATAAAGGTGGTGCAGGCGTTGATGAGTTCACCACGGGTGGTGTTGCTCTGACGACTGGTTCTGTGGACGCCGGCGCCGGTACTGACGTACTGACCTTGGCTAACAGCACCGATATCAACAGTGCCGCTCTGGGTGCGAAATACACGAACTTTGAAGTTCTTCAGGTGAATAACGGTACGACGTTAGACCTAGACTTCTTGTCCGGTATTACCGCCATCCGAATTAACGACGCTGGTGGTGCAACGGGTGTGACTGATATCACTGCTGATCAAGCTGCAAACATTACCGCGATTGCTGGTAATGCGGCCGGTGCGATCACCATTGGTGTTAAAGGTGCCGCGACTGTTGGTCAGATCGACACGGTGAAAATCACCGCTGACGATTTTGTCACTAACACGGTGTCAACTGTTGACCTGGGTGCGATTGGCTTGGCTTCCGTTGAGAAGCTTGAGTTGACCGCCGTGGACAACCTGACGATCACCGCCTTGACCAGTGCAACCTCACTCGACAGCATTAAGGTGTCTGGTGGTGGCGTGCTGAGCCTTACTTCAGGTGCAATCGCTCCAGTGATTAACTACTCAGTGGATGCTTCTGCTCTTACCGGTACTTCCACCATCAATTTCGGTGGTATCACAGCTGCTGGTAACGCTCTGAGCATCGTTGGTGGTTCGAAAGCTGACGCGATCACCACTTCTGGTGTGAACGCTGACGTGGTTGACGGTCGTGACGGTATCGATGCGATTGTCATCACTCAGGATGCTGCAACCGCTGAAGTGGTTACGGTCATTAGTAGTGCTGAAGTGTCGGCTAACTCCGACCTCATCACTGGCTTCGAGACCGCTGAAGACAAGTTCGACTATAACGGTACGCTTGCTAATGGCACGGGTGCTGGTGGCGGTATCGCTGCTACCGAAGTCGCGTCTGCTGCAAACATCGCTGCCGCTCTGGCAACGGGTGATGCCGCTAACGACATCGTCTTCATCGCCACTACCGACCTGACCGGTGCTCAAGAAACTGCTCTTGATGCAGCAGTGGCCGGCGGTATGACCGCGACCGAAGCTGATGCAGTGGAAGCTGCCTTGGTGGCAACCGGTGGTGCGTTGGCTGGTACGATCGCTAACCTGGACACCGTACTGGGTTCCGGTGATAGCGCTCTGTTCCAGTTCTCCACCAACACCGACACCATGGTCCTACGGATCACCAACACCGACACCACAGTGGCCAACACTCTGACCACTGCTGAAGTTGAGTTGGTTGGTGTGTTCGCTGGTGCGACTGATCTGGTTGCTGCTGACTACCTCTAAGTCACAACACATAAATTCTCGGGAAGCCCGCGCCATCCGGCGCGGGCTTTTCTTTTGGGTGATTGGGGTTGAGCTCTTATCAACCCTTGATTTTTTCGGGGCGTGGGAACATGGTCAGCCCGACCTCATCCTTGCGAACAGTGATCATGACAACCACCGTCCTTGACCAAGCCTTTCAGCATTTAGCTGCCGAACAGCATCAGGCGGCTATTCCGCTGTTTGAAGACGTGGCTATTAACCCGCCTAATCAGGAAGCAGGGTTAAAGGCCAAACGGGCTTTGGCCATTGTTTACCTTCAGCTTGGCGATATTGACCGGACCATCGCTTATGCCGATGAAGTCCTCCATGAGTTCCCTCAGGATCTAAACGCCCGCTTCATCCTGATATCTGCCTATAGCAATAAGCTCGATTACCCCGCCGCCTATCGGGTGGCCCAAAGCCTGGGGGAGCCCGGCGCGGTCACTGTCCCGGTGAGTATGCTTCACGCCTATTGCCAGGCGACCGTCATGCAGGGGGATTATCAGCGGTTTGATGCCGTGGGTGATTTTCTCGCTCTGCTGGATCAGCTGCCTGCCGATAAACTACCGAATTTCCTCGCCATTCAGCCCATGCGGAATCGGGTGTTTAGCGACGAGAGCGTTTCCCGGTATCTGGCCCTACAGCAGAAATGGGGCCAGGCCATGATGGAAAAGGCAGCGGCAGATCCGCTGCCTGAGGCTAGCCGTGCTCTGGGCGCCCAGAACCGCAATCGCGATGGCCGTCGCCGCCTGGTGTTCTATGCGCTCTCAGACATCTTCGATACGCAATTGGTGCTCCGGCCGATTTTAGAGCATATCGATCGCACGATCTTTGAACCGTGCTTGGCTTTTATCGAAAACGGCGCGGGTGTTCAGGCTGATGATGGCTTCACTGCCTTGTTTGAACAGGTCTCGGTCATCCCGCGCGGCACCGACCGGGAGGTGGCCCGGCATCTGGCCGAGCTGGGCTGCGATATTATGATTGACCTGAACGGCCTGCAACAACCGGCGACCCGGGTTGGGGCCCTGGCCTGGCGACCGGCGCCGGTACAACTATCCTGGACCGGCCGTCCGATCACCTGCGGCTTGCCCGCCCTTGATTACAATATTGTCGATGAGGTCCTGGCCGCTGATGGTACCGGCTGTCTGAACGCCACGTTGAATTTGCCCGGGGCTTTTGCCTGTTTTGGGCCGATGCCTGATTTCGATATCGTGCCGGTGCCCCCGTCAAAGACCGCCGGCTATGTCAGCCTCGGGATCAACGCAGAGCCGGCCAAGTTCAACCGCCACACCATCGCCATGTGGGCCGATAGCTTCCACCAGGTGGCCTCGGCAACAGGTGCCAGCCCACGCCTCATTTTCATGCGCCCGGAATACGCCAGCGATACGTTGCGCACGAATATTCTCGCAGAGTTTTCCGCCCATAATGTGCCAGCGGAACAGATCGCCTTTTGGCATGAGCCCGCACCAAACCGCGAATATATGAAGCGGTACAACCATATTGATATTTTGCTCGATTGTTATCCAATGACCGGTGGTATTGGCATGCTCGAGGCGTTACACATGGGCGTGCCGGCGGTGAGTGTGAAAGGCCCAGCCATTCAATTACGCGCGGGTTCAAGCCATCTGACGGCCGTGGGTCTGAACGACCTTATTACCACAGATCCCAGCGAATACCCGCGCTTGGTGGCACGTCTGGCAACAGATGAAACCCGCCGTGAAAGATTGCGTCAGGCTTTGCGCCCACGCTTAACCAAGGCTGCTTTTGTCGATGTGCGACGCTTTGCAGAGGACTTTAATGGTGCCTTGAAACAGCTGGTGGATCACCCAGCGCTCCAGGCCCGCGAAACAACATCAAAGGAAGACCGCGTTATGTCGAACGACCAAACCATTACCATCAATGACAAAGAATACCGGGTTGCTGATCTGTCAGAAGACGCGCTAGCCCAGGTGCGTAACTTACAAGCCGTGGATCAAGAATTGGCACGGTTGCAATCCCAAGCCGCAATCGCACAGACCGCACGCGCTGCCTATTTAAACGCCCTGAACCAAGCGTTGCCCGAAGCCGCTGATAATTCAGCCGCCGCCACCGCCGCGGCGCTTAACTAAAACGGCTAGGCCCGGTATTGGCGGGCTGACTGCGCACGAGTATCGAGAGTTGTATTATGACTGATTGGACCCATGGCTATGTGGCTGATCTGGACTATACCTATGGGTATTACCGGGAGCTAACGCCGCAGATTTTATACACTGCCACTTTGGCCAAGGGGCTGGAAGCTGGCGATGCCATGGGCTGCCAATCCTATTGTGAGCTCGGCTGTGGCCAGGGGTTCTCGCTCAATGTGTTAGCGGCCGCGAACCCACAAACGCAGTTTTACGGCACCGATTTCAACCCTAACCAGATCGCCGGTGCGTTGCGCCTGGCCAAGGCGGCGGGGACGGCCGGGGATAATCTGCATTTCTTTGATACGGCCTTTGCCGATTTCGCGGCTGAGCCCAGCTTGCCCGCAACCTTCGATGTGATCGCGCTGCACGGGATATATAGCTGGATTAACCCGGAAAACCGCCAGCATATCGTTGATTTTGTGAAGCAAAAGCTGGCCGTGGGTGGCTTGCTGTATATCAGCTATAACGCTTTTCCTGGCTGGGCCCCGATCATGCCGTTGCGGGAACTGATGCTCGATCACGCGGAGACCACCACCGGGCCGGTCCTGCCGCGGGTCGAAGCCGCCTTGACCTTTATCAATCAGCTGAAAGAGACCAACCCGTCTTATTTCACCGCCAACCCCACGGTGGCGCCCCGCTTTGAAAAGCTCCAGGGCATGTCGCGGAACTACCTGGCCCATGAATATTTCAACCGGGATTGGACGCCGTTTTATTTCTCCGATGTGGCGGGTGATTTTGCCGAAGCGAAACTGGGTTTCGCAGGCTCGGCCCATCTCATCGATCATTTGGATTCAGTGTGTCTGAGTGATGCCCAGCAAAAGCTTCTTGCCACCATCGGTGACCCCGTACGCCGTGAGGGCTTGCGCGATGTGATGATCAATCAGCAATTCCGCAAAGACATTTACATCAAAGGCCAGGTGCAACATTCCACCACCAGCGCCGAGGCGGCCTGGATGAACACCCGGTTTGCCCTGACGGTGGCCCGGGCCGATACCGCGCTGAAATTTAATGGGCCACTGGGTGAGGTGACCATGAGCGCCGAGGCCTATAACCCGATCTTGGACAATCTGGCCGCGGGGCCCAAGACCTTAAAACAGATGGTCGAACAGCCAGAGATCGGCGCCATGTCATGGCCGAGCCTACGCCAGGCCATGGCGGTGCTGATCGGCGCCAATTATGTCCAGCCCTGCTTGCCTGCCAAAGATGACGCCAAGCGTAAAAAGCGTACCGACGCTTTGAACCGGGCGATCGCCGAGCAGTCAAAAGCCAAATCAGAGCTTTCCTATATGGCGTCACCCGTTACCGGTGGTGGGGTTCAAGTGGACCGGATGAGCCAGCTGTTCTTGACCGCGGAACGCGCTGGGGAGAAAGACCCTGTGGCCCATGTTTGGTCGCTGCTCAAATCCCAAGGCCAACGGTTGCTGAAAGATGGTAAGCCGCTCGATCAAGAGGCGGATAATCTCGCAGAGCTAAAGCGCTTGTATCAGGTCTATCAGGACAAAATGCGCGCCGTGCTTAAAGGTATCGGCATTGCCTAAGCCCGCTTAGAATGCTGGGCTGAAACAGCCCGCTAAGCCGAAGTGCTATCTCAGCGCTGGATATTATGTCATTGTTCCATAGCATGATTTTACGTTGACCATGCGTCATCATCGGCTGGGGGCATCGTGCACGCAAATAGTCATTGGAAACCGCGCCGCGGCTTACGCCGGGCACAAAAAAGCCGTTTGCACACGGCATGCACACGGCTTTGGATGCATGTGGGCCATGGGAAGCTAGGCGGGTTGGTGTTCGCCCGCAATTATCCGGTGATGCTCGATGAGGGCACAGGCTTTGTGGTCGATATTGTACATCTCGAAGCCGCCGTGATCATAGAGGTGGATGATGGGTTGCCAGCCAACCGCCATGACGCCCGGGTTTTGGCTGATCGTGATAGCGCGTGCATGGAAGCGGGCTGGCGCATTATTCGGCTGTGGCGGCAGGAGGTGGAAGACAATCTAGAGGGCTGTCTGATGCAAATTCGCTATGCGGTTGAAGCCCGGTTGATGGACCGCTAGGCCCACCGCAGCCCCCTAGCTCTCGATCACTGATTTCAGATAATCGATAATAGCCGGCGTTGTCTCGTGGCGGGTATCCCAAAGCTCTTGATACCAATCAAGCCGTGCCTCTACCTGGCTGGCCATCATCCGTTCTGAGCGCACATAGGCCCGCGCCGCGTCACCCATGGATTTTGCCCCCTCAGGGTCGTCGACCATCGCCAATAAGCGGGTCCCGAAATCCTCCGGCTTGGTGATCAGATGACCGGTTTCACCATCCTTCACCGTCAGGTTATACAGTGTATCGCTGGCCAATACCGCGCAACCACAGCCACCAGCCTCAATAAATTTCAGATCAGATTTACAGCGATTAAATAGCGTGTCGGCGAGGGGTAATAACGCGATATCCGCTTGGCTCAACTGGTCCAGATAGGTGGCGTAAGGGCAGGTTTCGGTGAAAACCTTGTGCTCGGTCTCCAGCGCCTCAAAGAACGCGCGATCATGGATAACATCAAAGAAAAGCTGGGCTTTATCCGTCAAGCTGGCGATGGCCTGATTAAGGCCGGGCATGATCGGCGCCCAGTCTTCCTCACGGTTCAGCGCACCAAAGAAGACACGCAAGGTTTTCGGGTTATCAAAATTCTGTGGCTCGGGCAGGTCCAACAGGCTGTTGGGGAAGACAGCAATCGGGCGCTGTTGATCGGCCATCTGCTCGCGGAAGATAGCTGCCAGGTAATCGGTCGAGGTTTGCACCCCGTGGCAGCCTTTGATGGTCAGATAATCATTGGCTTCAATGGCAGGCCAGCGCATCAAATGGTCGTCAAATTCGGTCACCACCACATATCCGCGCTCCATCAGCTTGAGGATTTTTTCTGCCTCATGTTTTTGATGAACGGGGCGTTGCCAAATCATGATTTTGGCTACATCGGGCGCGCGCTCCATGAAGCTGAAATTGCGCACTGAGGCCACGGTTTCCACACCCGTCATGGAGCGTAACGCCGATAATGGGCGGCCGATCCGCACGTCATTCACACCACCCACCGGTTTTAGCATCATGGCCTGAACCAGCATTCGCCGCTTTGGCAATGGGTCTTTCGTCCCGCGGAGCACATATTGCAACGGCATGGTGCGGCGATGGAAATCCTCAGGATCAATGCCAAGGCCCGCAAGGCTGGGGGTCATGGCGCTGACAAACTTCGCATGGCTATCGCCATTTTGGGTCTGGGTCAGCACGTGACGTGGCGTGGCCGCCATGGGCGTGACCCCGGCTTGGCGCAGCATGTCGATCATGTTGGGCAGGGCAAACCAGCGTAAATGCGTCCGGTCAAACAACCCTTCCTGGTCATAGCGAAAGCCTTCAGTCAGGACGGTTTGCAAGAATTTCCAGTTTTGCAAATTCGGGATGCAGGCCAGTAAGGTGCCGCCTGGGGCCAGC
>JBCCBF010000355.1:0-2673 GCA_039814445.1 Pseudomonadota bacterium | reverse complement strand
CATTCTCATGGCCATAATCAAACAGCCCCGTGCCGATCAGTGTCGCCACCTGTTCCTGTCCCATCAATTCTACACTGCGGATCGCTGAGGTTTCCGCATCAACGAATAACAGCATCTCTTCATCCTCGGTCAGGATCACGCTGCTGGGCTGGGCTAGATGGGCATCGGCCGCCGGGCCATCGCGCAACCCTTCGGTGCCACTACCAGCAATCCGCCGCACGGTGCCATCCGACAGGTCAAGCACGCCAATCTGGTGCGTGCCCGCATTGGCGAAATACAACTGGTCTTCGCTCAACGTCAGGTCCCAGGGTGACGCCAGGGCCGTCTCACGCCCTGGTTGGTCCTGGCCCGGTAATGGTAGGCCGCGTTCGCCCGTGCCCGCGATCGTGCGCACCGTGTCGGTGTTCAGGTCGATCACGCGGATGGTGTGGTTGCCTGTATCGGCCACATAAATCACGCCATCACCACAGACCAACCCTTGTGGTCGTCGGAATCGCGCGCGTTCAGCTGGACCGTCGACAAAGCCGCGGCGGCCATTGCCATAGCGTTCCAGTTCTTCGCCATCATTGTTCAGCAACACAATTTGGCTATGGCCGCTATCGGCTAGGGCCCAATATTGCTCACCATCTAGGTGGATCGGTTTGATCTTGGCTGGGAAGCTGAGGCGGTTATGGGGCGCGCGTTCACGCTCGGTATCGAGCACGGCGGGTTCAATCAGCCCCTCCACTTTGAATTTATCAAGCACGTCATTAACCGCACGCAATAGCTCATTCAATTCAGGCTCGCCCGAATGCATGCCAATCACGGTGCCTTGGGGGGACAAGAACACCAAGGTAGGCCAGGCACGCACGGCATACTGTTGCCAAAGCTCACGGTCCACATCGTTGATCACCGGGTGTTTGATGCCGTAACGCAGGATCGCGTGACGCAGTTTTTGTGAGTCTTTCTCGGCATCAAATTTGGGGGAGTGAACACCGATGATCACCACCTCTTCTGGAAAGGCTTTTTCCAGCTTACGCAAGGTTTCAGCCACATGGATGCAGTTGATGCAACAGAAGGTCCAGAAATCGAGAATGACCAGCCGCCCTTCTAGATCCTGAAGGCTCAACGGCTCGGGGACATTGAACCATTCCATGCCCTCGCGGAAAATTTCGGGCGCGCGTACCACGCCCAACATGTTTTCAGCGCTTAGCGAATCGCTATCAAGAGGGTTAAAATCATCGTCACTCATGGGGTCTTCGCACTCTGGTTTGCGGCATGTTTGGCTATGAGATCGGGTATTTCGCGCCAAACGCAAGCGTAATCCACGGTAAAAGTTCCACAAATGGGGGCAAATCAAGGCAATCGCTTGATTGCAGCCCATGGTGTCGGTTAACACGCCTATTCAAACATTTTTAAAGCGATGGCGTTTCGCCATGGGCTTATCACAACAATCAGAGGCGTCATGCAAACGCTCTATAGCGGCGGTCTGCTGTTCGACGGCGATGGCCGGTTACTCGAAAATTATGGCGTCATGGTCGAAGACGACCGGATCGTCAAAATCGCACCACGGCCGGAATTTACCGGTTTTGCCGGTTATGTGGTGGATACATCTGGTGGCACCTTGCTGCCGGCTTTGATTGATGCCGCGGTCCATGTGAGCCGCGATGGTGGGGTCACCGCCAGCGGCGGTAGTGGCGAGGATGCTGCCACCGTCACCTTGCGCGCCTTGCAACACGCCCAGGCCAGTTTGGTCGGTGGTGTGGCGGTGATCCGTGATGTGGGCTGTCCTGCCGATATTGGCCAAGCCCTGGCCACCACCCTGGCGGCGGGTGCGTTTATGGGCCCGGCGGTGATCACGGCGGGCCAAACCCTAACCCCGACCGGTGGTCATGGGGCGGATCTGGGGCTGCACGCCGATCACGTGCCCGGTGTTGTGGGGGGCGTGCGCAGCCTGGTGGCACGCCAAGCCCAGACGATTGTTATGGCCGCGAGCGGCGGTGTGACCTCAACGGGCACCGACACGCACACGACCTATTACACGGCGGAAGAGGTGCATGCTGGGGTCAGTGAAGCTCACCGCTTGTCTCGCCCCACGGCTGTGATGGCCCATAACAGTGAGGCCGCCAAATATGCCGTCCAAGCCCGTGCCGGTGCGGTGCTTTATGGGATTGAGCTCGATGATGATGTCATCGCCTCGATGGTATCAGAACAAACCTATTTAGTACCGGCCTTAGGCGCCATGCGTGCCTTGGTTGATGCGACAGACAACGCCGTGGGTGAGGCAGGCTTGCCCCCAGCGATGGTGGATCAGGCAAAAGCCCTGGCCGATGGCCATGCCGGCTCGTTAAAGCGGTTTTACGACGCGGGTGGCCGGGTCGCATTTGGTAGTGATAGCGGGATGCCTTTACTGGCCCATGGTGACAACGCCCAGGAGCTGAGCCATTTGGTGGCCAGCGGCATGACCCCTATCGATGCGCTGATTGCAGCGACCGGCCACGGGGCTGATATGTTGGGCCTATCGGGGCGTGGTCGGGTGGCTGAGGGCGCCGTGGCTGATTTGCTGGTGGTCGATGGTAACCCCGCCGATGATATTGCGGCGGTGGCGGATCGCGGCAATCACCGCTTGGTGGTCAGCGGTGGCGCTGTCGCCGCTCGTCGCAGCTAAGCACCGATTTCGAATTCACCCCGATG
>JBCCBF010000091.1:0-8968 GCA_039814445.1 Pseudomonadota bacterium | reverse complement strand
CTGTGTGGAGGGTGGCTTGGGGGTGGAAGCCGCCATCGACCGCGTGTCTCGCGAGGTGGAACCCCAAAGCGAGGTGCTGGCCGAAGAAATGGGGCTGCTGAGTGCTGAGCTTGCCTTGCTCGGTGATCGGGCCGGGGCGTTCAAGAACTTTGCCGCCCGCATTCGTGACCCCTCGGCGCGTACTTTTGCCAACACCCTGATCCAAGCGGAGAAATACGGCACATCCCTGGGCCGTGCCTTGCGCACCTTATCAACAGATCTGCGTGATCAACGGATGACCAAGGCCGAACGCATCGCCGCCGCCTTGCCGGCGAAGCTGACTGTGCCCATGATTGTGTTTTTAATGCCCAGCCTGTTCATCACCATCCTAGGCCCTGCCATCATCCGCGTCATGGCGGCGTTCTAAGGTTGCTAAACAAATAGCGGCGGCCCGATAACAGGCCACCGCTATGATCTGATAGAAATCATTTGCTCGTGATTATCCTGACGGCGCCAAACCCGCCACGGTTTCATCACCAATCAAAAAGTTGATCTGGAGCCGCCCATCCACGGTGTCTTGGGTGACCGCCACATTATCACGCAGCTCAAAGGCCATGGTGATGCCGTCATCATCGCCCCGCATGGCGATATTGGCCACTACCCGATCAAGGTTGCGGCGAATGTCTTTGAGGTTCGGGGTGGCGCTAGCGGGAAGCTTGATCACCAGCACGCCTTGGCCTTGCTGCACGGTGGTGCTGTCAGCTCCAGCCTTTGGCAAAATAAGCCGATCAAAGCTATCAAAGCTAACGGTTTGGAAGCGGCGTGGGTCTGGGCTGTCATCTTTAGGCCATTCCCGCGCCGGGTGACGGACAGGCTCGACCGGTTCTGCGCTCACCCGGGTCGGCAGGATAATCGGCAGGGTTGGCTTCATCGCTTCCTGCCCTTCCATGGTGCGGATTAAGGTGAGGTTGGCTTGCACGGTTTGGTCCTCTGTCGCCAATTCTTGGGCTTGCTCAAGGCTTGAGCGCGCTTGGCCTAGCTCCCCCGACTGGGCGTAAGACATGGCCAGATTGTTCAAGGTCCGGTGGCTTTCGCCAATACCGTTGGCAAGGGCCGATTGATAGGCGGCCTGGGCTTCTCGATGATTGCCCAGGGCGTCCAAGGTAATACCCAATACGTGATAGGCCTCAGCATAGGTGGGGTCGCTATCGATCGCCCAGCGGGCCGCTTGCACCGCCGCAGCTGTCTGTTTGAGGGTTAAATTGGTCTTGGCATAAGCCACGAGAGCTTTTGGCGAGGCAATCTCAGGTTCGGCAAAGGGCTTTAACACCGCTAAAGCCTGGGCGGCCGAGCCCGATCGGCGCAAAGCCTGGGCATATTTGATCGCCAGGGTTTCATTACCCGGTTCCCGGTGGTGCAATAACGCATAATAGGCCGCCGCCTCAGTGAAATTACCGCGGGCGGCTGAATTCAAGGCTTCTTTGTAAATCCGTGTGGGTAGCGGTTTGTTGGCGGCCAGCGGGTCTTCAGTGACTTGTGGTCGATCAAACCCGGTGCCCAGGATCCGGCTATCAGGCACGGGAATATCCAGGCCTGGGTTGATATTCTCAGCATCGGCCAGGGGGCGGGTGCCGGTCTCCCCCACGGCGTGGGCATTTAAGCCATGACGCTCACCGCTGGTGGTGGACAGATTGCAGGCCGGTAAGATCGGCAATAAAGCCATCGTCAACAAGGCACGCTTAGAGGGCCGGGGCTTACCGGGCCGTGTGTGCTGGGGCGTATAGTTAGTGTGTGTCATCATCATAAGGCCGCTAGTGGTCAGGTTATTCGCTATCATCACTGGATTGGTTGGGCGCGGTGCCACCGGCGGTGGCAGCGGGCGGTGCGGTGGTTAAGAGCGGTAGGGTCACGCAATCCCCGGCGCAATATTCCACCGAAGAGGACAAGCAATTGCCCAGGCTGGTGCAACCACGGGTGACCCGCATGGTGCTTTTGTCACGGCCGGAGATGATCACGCTGCTTTGCAAAACAGGCTCTCCCTGATCATCCAGAACCGTCAGCGAGGTGGCTGAGATTTGCCGGGGGATCAGCACAAGCCGCGTGGGGCTGTCGAGCAGCGCGCTTAACGCATCAGGGGCCGCCACAATGACCGCAGCGGCGGGGCGCGGTAAATCGATGATATGGGCTTGGGATGGTCCCAGGCGGATGGTCTGATGGGTTTCCAAACCAGCCATATCAATGGTCTGCGATTTAGCCACAGGCGGTAAAACCAGCGCTGTTGCAAGTATTATAGCAATAATAGCTAAATTTTGTTTGTATTTTAAAGTCATAGTCATCCCCGTCTGGAAATAACTATGATCGAAAATAATCGGATAGATCAATATTTATAAAATTCGATATTTTTGGCAATTATTTATATCGATTTTTATTCTTGTTATGGCTATTCCAAGGCCGCCGCTGCCTGACGCAGCTTGCCAAACGCTGTCAGCATCAAGCCATAGGCCAGAGCGGTATAGGCCAGCCCGCCAATGGCGATGGTATCAGCGCCTAAATCGCTATCGAGGGCCAACCCAAAAATCGGCGGGGCGATGGCGGTGGCGACCACCATGATGGATGACACTAAGGCCCGTACCCGGCCTAGATCGCGCACACCATAGACTTCGGCCCACATGGCGTTGAGGATGGGAATGGCGATACCGGTGGCCATGCCAGCCAATCCAAATAAAAGCGCACCGCCCGGGGGTGTTTTGATCAACCAAAAGGCCAGGAGGCCCAACACCAGGGGCAGGCAGGTGAGCGGCACTAACCGGGTTGCGGTGACGCGGTCCACCACGGGCCCGATCGCCAGCGACATCACCAAGGATCCGCCAGCATAGAGCACATAAAAGCTAGCAAATTGCCCCAGATCCCAGCCGCGGTCCAAAGACAGGGCTTGTTGGTGAAAAAAGAAACCCGTGAGCAAAAAGGGCGAGGTTAAAACATAGGGGAGTACCCCGATAAATTTACGGTCCCGCAACAGATCGCGGTTGCGCAAGCTTGGGCCTTGGGGTGCTTGATCATGGGATTTCTGGGCCAAATCTGCTTGTAAAGCCGCATCGCGTTGTTCTTGGCCGCGTAACAGCCACCAAATCGTTGGCAATATAAGGGTGAGTAGCCCCAAGGCCACGCCAAACCAAATGCCCCGCCATGGCACGGCCATGGTCACCAACAAAAAGGTTATGGCGAGGGGCCACAAGGCTTCACCCAAGGGCATGCCCAGGGCTGCAATGCTTAACCCCTTGCCCCGGGCGCGGCCCAAATATCGGGCCATGGCGATGGTTGATGTGTGCCCCATCAAGCCCTGGCCCGTTAGCCGCAGGCCGTACAGGGCCACAAACAACAAGATGATATGGCTCGCGCTCGCCATCAACAGGGCTGATAGGGCCAGCCCAACCACCACCAGGCTGGCATAGCGCCGCAATTCCACATCATCGATCTTCAGCCCAGCCCAGATAATGGTGGCCGCACTGCTGAGGGTTGCCAGCAGGTAGAGGCTGCCAAAGCCTGAATGGCTAAGCCCATAAGCATCGCGCAAGGGTTGGTTGAACAAGCCAATGAAAAAGGTCTGGCCAAAGCTCGAGCAAAAAGTGAGCGCCATGCCAAAGCTCAGCAGCCCTGCGTTAGCCCACAAGAATTCACCATAGCGTTGCCCAGGCGCGGTTTTGGCCGTTGTGCCGTCGATTGACGCCGTTTGGTTCGGTGATGGTTTTGGCGGTGGCTGTGGGGGAGGTGTGGGTGCAGTCACGGCAAGAAACGGCCTAGGCGCTAAAAGTAGAGATATTGCGGGAAAACGCAGAGGGTGCGAACAGAGGCTGGAAAAGTAGGGCCAGACCCATTAGTTATGTAGCGTGGTGTAGGGGGCCATGATAGAGAGCGCAAGCATCTATCAACCCATCATTGATTTTGAATGATACGGACTAACCGTCATTTTCGGCGTTGTCTCTCAACGCCTGTTTCCATCTAACTCTCAGGTTTAGCGATATGAATACGACCCTTGGGCAGGGGCAAAGCCACACGGTCAGCGGTGCCGCTGGTGCGTTTGGCGAAGTGCAGGTCAAATTGATGTGGAGCGATAAAGCCGATAAGGGCAGCGCGTCTGGTATCGATCTGGATTTAGGCTGTTTGTTTGAGCTGAATGACGGCTATCTGGGCTGTATCCAAGCCCTAGGCGATATGTATGGTTCGTTTGCCAGCGAGCCTTATGTGGAGCTTGATACCGATGACCGCACCGGCGGTTCTGCCGGTGAAACCTTGCGGATCAATGGTGATCACTGGACCGCTATCAAGCGGATCTGCCTGTTTGCTTACATCTATGATGGCGTGCCGAATTGGTCGCTGATCGATTGTTTTGTGCAGGTACTGATCCCCGGCCGTGAGCCGATTATGGTGGAGTTGGAGAACGCGCGGAATGACCGCGGTATGTGTGCCATCGCCATGCTTGAGAACAAAGAAAACGCCTTCAAGGTGCAGAAACTAAACCAATATTTCCGCACCCATAAAGACCTCGATGAACATTATGGCTTTGGCCTGCGTTGGGAAATCGGCAGCAAAGACGGCTAATCACGCGCCCAGCGCGCTTTAACGGCTTACGGAAAGGCCGCTTTTCATGACGGACAGTTTTTCGCTCGGTTTCGCCGATCTTTTGTTCCTTTCAGCAGGAGCGATTGGTCTGGGCATCTTTTTGCTGATCAAAGGCGGTGAGGGTGTGGTTAATGGCGCCATTTTCATCGCAAAAGAAGCCGGTTTGCCGCCTATGGTTGTGGGTTTCACCATTGTGGCCTTTGGCACCTCTTTGCCGGAATTGCTGGTGTCGGTGAACGCCAACCTGAAAGGATTTGGCGGGATCTCGATCGGTAATGTGGTGGGATCCAATATTGCCAATATCCTGCTGATCTTGGGTGTCACCGCGTTTCTGGCACCCCTGACGGTCCAGCGCCATTCCTGTACCCGCGATATGATCGTCATGTTGCTCGCCACGGCCGCCCTGGTGGTGGTGATGTATACCGGCTTGATCACCCAGTGGCAGGGCGGTTTGATGCTGGCGGCCTTGATCGGCTACATCCTGTATCAATACCGGGAAGCCAAACAGAACCATGAACCACCGCCTGAGGAGGTTGATGAGGCCGATTTTGAGAATATGGGCGCCTGTATCCTGGCCCTGCTTGTGGGCTTGGTGGGTATTAGCCTGGGCTCAGAAATGCTGGTGCGGGGCACGGTGGTGGCCGCCAACGCGGTGGGTATCCCAGAATCCGTGGTTGCCCTGACCGTGGTGGCTTTTGGTACCTCATTGCCCGAATTGGCCACCTGTTTGGTGGCGATCCGTAAGAACCAAACCGATATTGTCTTTGGCAATATTATTGGCTCGAACGTTTTCAATATCCTTTCCATTATCGGCCTCACCGCCTTGATCAAACCAATCATGGTGGAAGAACATCTCATGGGCATTAGCCTCTGGGTGATGGTGGCTACCTCAGTTCTGTTTGTGGGCTGGATCTTGGCCACCCACCGGTTGCCCCGGGCGCTTGGTATTGTGATGTTGCTTGCCTATCTGGGCTTTATTGCCGCGGAATATTGGGTGTCTATACCAGGCCTCGCCAGCTAGGCCGGCCACGGTTTGTCATGACGGCTTCTGGTAATCTGGCGATCTTTGACCTCGATAACACCCTGACCAAGGGGGACACCCTGGTGCCGTGGTTGGTGGCGCTTGCGGGCCGCCGCCGGTTCCTGATGGCGGCCGCTGGCGCGGGGCTGGCGCGGGTGCGGGCCAAACCCCTGGCCGATCGCCGCACGGTGTTTAAAGAGGCGTTGCAAATACCATTATTGGCTGGGGTGACCGTGGCGAGGGCTGATCAAGCGGCCCAGGCTGTGGCCCCACGCCTTCAGTGGAAAGACCTCGCGCCCAAGGCATTCGATGATCATCTGGCCAAAGGGGATACGGTAGTGGTGGCCACCGGTGCGGCCAAGATGGCGGCCCAACACTTTGTTCGCTATCGATTTGGTGACCATTTCACCATGCTGGGCACTGAGCTTGAGGTGGTCAATAATTCCCTGACGGGGCGTCTGGCCGGTGATAATTGCGTGCGAGAGGCAAAAGCCCGGATCGTGAAGCAATGGATCGATGAGCATGGTCCTTTCGATCAAATTTGGGGCTATGGCAATAAACCCCATGATCTTCCCATGTTGGCCCTAGTCGATCACGCCCAGGTCATTTAAAATTTCAGCACCGAATTTAATTTTAGCAAACCATAGAGGTTAGCCATGGTCAGTGTCATCGAACGTGGTGAGAAGGTCGATCTTAAGATGGCCGATCCCGAGCTCAATGATTTGAGAGTGGGCCTGGGCTGGGACGCCGTTGGTGGCGATGAAGTCGACATGGATTTGGACGCCGCCATCTTTATGCTGGGGGCTGATAACCGAGTGCGGTCCAGCAAGGATCTGGTGTTCTATAACCAAATGGAATCGGAATGCGGTTCCGTGGTTTTATGCGGTGATAACCGTACGGGCCAGGGTGAAGGCGATGACGAATATCTCGAGGTGAACTTATCCAAAATACCCCTGGATGTGGTCAAATTGGCCATCACCGTGTCGATTTACGAAGCCGATGAACGGCACCAGAATTTTGGCATGGTCGAAAGCTCCTTTGTCCGGTTGGCGAACAATCAAAGCCAGCGTGAAATTGCTAAATATGTCCTGTCCGAGGAATGCCACAACGAGACCGCCTTTGTGTTTGGCGAGATCATTCGCGTGGATGAAGACAATTGGAGTTTCCGTGCCCTAGGCCGTGGGTTTAGTGGTGAGCTGCGGTATCTTTGTGATGTCTTTGGCGTTCAAGTGGATGATTGATCATGGGGCAGCTGCTCCGCTTCCTCCGGCCACCGTTTATGCAGCCATAGCCACTGGGCTGGCCGCTCCTTGATCCAAGCCTCTAGCTGTTGATTAACGTTGGTAAGTATCGCCAGGGTGTCGGCCTCACGATCACCGGTATCGGGCAGGGTGAGCGGCTCAGTGACTGTGATCCGAAAGCGGCAGCCGTTCAATCGCTCAGTCCGGGCCATCATCAGCCGGGCGTTAAACTTTAGCGCCAACAGGGCGTAGGCCGGGGCGGTCATGGCCGGGATGCCGAAGAATGTCACCGGGACACCCTCATTGAGCTTCTGGTCCACCAGCATGCCTAAATGCCCACCATTCTTCAGGTGACGAACCGATTTTTTCGCCCCATCCGGGCCTTTGTGGAAAAATGTTGAGCTGGCGGGCTTGCGCAGCCACAGCAAGATGGCATTGACCAACGGATTATTCGCTCGGCGATAGATCAGCCCCAGCTCAGTGGCCAGGCTTCGCGAGCCGCATTGGGATAGCTCCCAATTGCCCATATGCCCGGAGACAAAAATACAGGGGCGATCCCCCATGGTGTGTTGGTAATGGTGAAAGCCCACATCCTCGATCCGGCTCTCGCGCTCACGCCAGATCTTCCCCATATGGGGGTATTCAGCAATGGTGCGGCCCAGATTATCCCACATCTCGATGATCACCTGTTCCCGGGCGGCTGCATCAAGCTCAGGCATCGCGCGGGCTAGGTTTTTGCGGGCACGCTTCGTCGCCCCAAGTTTGGGCCCAAGACGCCGGCCCACAGCTCCCCCCAGATTCGATGCGGTATCAATCGGCAAAACCTTAAGCACCGCGATCAGCAGGCATACGGCCAAGGCTTCCAGCGGGTACTGGACAAAGCGCTTATAAGCGCCAGGGTCGCGGCGGCCATCCTTATACATCGGCATGATCCCGGGCCTTATAGCCCTTATGATCAGTGATGAACCCGATCATAGCGCTGGGGTTTTCCCATTCTAAGGTAATCGGCACTGGATGCGCCTGGGCGCGTTGGTCGGGAGGCAGGCGCACCCAGTCTTTTTCGGTGGTGACCAACACCGTATCCGCTGAGGTGTGCTTGGTAACGATACGCTGGGTGAGGGCACGCCATTCATTGGTGGTAAGATGATGGTGGTCTGGAAATGCGATTGTGTCGGCCAGCTCGACCCCGTGCTCCCGCAGCATGGAAAAGAAGCTGTCAGGGCGGGCGATACCGGCAAACGCCACGCATGATTTGCCTTTAATCGCGGCCAAGGCGTCGTGATCAGGCACATAGCGCGCAGCAAATATTGGCTTATCGAAGGTTAAATCTCGCAGGCTGTGATGGGTCATCGGGCCGATGCACAGCATGGCGTCCACTCGTTTTAAGCCATGATCAAGGGGTTCGCGTAAGGGGCCCGCGGGGATCATGCCACCATTGCCGAAACCCATCTCGCCCTTCACCGCCAGTAAGCGGATGGCGGGATTAACAGTAGGGTTTTGCAGCCCGTCATCCATGATCACCAAACCAGCCCCCGCCGCTTTGGCCGCTTGCAAGCCCGCCGCACGATCACGGGCCACCCAACAGGGGGCCTGTTGGGCCAGAAGTAGCGGTTCATCGCCCACATTGCTGGCGGTATGGTGCTCTGGGTCCACCATAACGGGGCCTGGCAGCTTGCCGCCATGGCCACGGGTTAAGAAATGCGCGTCTTGCCGCCCCAGCAAACGGTGCAAGGCAATAGTGCTGGGGGTTTTCCCGCCGCCACCCGCGGTTAAGTTACCGATGCAGATCACCGGGGGGTGCGAGGGAATGGCTGGTGCTTTGCGTAAGCGGCTGACCGTGACATGACCATAAATCGCGCCCAAGGGTGCCAGCAGGCGGGCGCGTAAACCCGGTGGCTCATACCAGAAGGAGGGGGTGGCAAAGCGGATCATTCAGCGATGGTCCCCTAGTGCCATGATAGCGGCGGGCAGCTCGGCATCCAGGATGGCTAACAACCGATCAATGACCCGCTGTTCGGCTTTGTCCATCTTTTTTGCGTACTCTTGCCAGGGCGCCATCGGGGCAATGCCTTCGAGCAGCGTTATAACCTTCTCCTTCAAGTCATCG
>JBCCBF010000304.1:0-3477 GCA_039814445.1 Pseudomonadota bacterium | reverse complement strand
CCAGAACCGGGCTGCGCGTGAGTGGTTGGAAGCGGCTGCGAATTACCCGGGCACCTTTTATGGCCTGTTAAGCGCCGCATCACTTAAAGATGCCCCAGCCTTTCATTGGAAAACGCCACCACTGAACAGCGAGCGCCTAGCCCTGCTGCAAGGTATCCCGGCGGCCAATCGGGGCTTAGCCTTGATCCAAGTGGGTCAGAAAGACTTAGCCGATGAGGAACTGCGCCGGGTCAACCCACGTGGTAACCGGGCGGTGGAAGAGGCGCTGGTCGCTGTGGCCGAAGATGTGGGCTTGCCTGGCCTGGCCGTGCGTATTGGCAGCCGTTTTCGCCCCGATGATGCCGCCCGCTATGACACGGCCTTGTACCCAATCCCGCCCTGGACCCCCGATACCGGGTTCCAGGTGGACCGCGCCTTGGTCTTTGGTTTTATGCGGCAAGAGAGCCGGTTTGACCCCACCGCCCAAAGCGGCGTGGGCGCGTCTGGCCTGATGCAGTTGATGCCCCGCACCGCTCAATATATGGGCGATGATGTGGTCTATGATGGCAGCGACCGCGAGCAGCTTTTCGACCCGTCCGTGAACATTGAGCTTGGCCAGCGCTACCTCGCCTATCTGTTACAAAGTGGCCTGGTAAACAGTGATTTGATGCTGCTGGCCGCCGCGTATAACGCGGGGCCGGGGAACTTACAGCATTGGCGCAGGCGCGTTAGCTATGCCGATGATCCGCTGTTCTTTATCGAAAGCATTCCGATCCGCGAGACCCGTATTTTCGTGGAGCGGGTTCTCACAAATGTCTGGATTTACCGCCTGCGGTTTAACCAGCCGACCCCGTCATTGGATGCCCTCGCCCGTGGCAAGCGCCCGCTTTATGAAGCGCTGGAAACCACACCGCTGCAAGTGGCCGCCCATGCCAGTAACTAACGGGGCCATCAACGGGGTGGTGAACACCCCTAGCCTTTCAGCCCGGTTCCCGCTTTACTGCCCATCCCTATAATGTTGCGCAGTTTTGGAGTGCCCTATGGCTGGCGTTGATGAAAGCCTCGATTTCCATCCCTTGAATATTGCCGTTATCACCGTCTCAGACAGCCGGGATGAGGGCACCGACACATCGGGTAAACTGTTGATCGAGCGCCTGACTGATGCCGGTCATCACCTGGCTAGCCGTCAGATCATCCCCGATGATCGCGCGACCCTTGCGGCTAGTTTTAAAACCCATGCCGCCGACCCGACGGTGGATATCGTCATCACCACCGGCGGCACTGGCCTGACCGGGCGAGATGTGACGCCCGAGGCGTTGGGGGATGTCATGGATAAGGAAATCACCGGGTTTGGCGAGCTATTCCGTTACTTAAGTTATGACATCATTGGCACCTCGACCATTCAATCCCGGGCGATTGCCGGGCTGGTGGGCACCACCTATGTGTTCTGCCTGCCGGGATCAACCAGCGCGTGTAAGGATGCCTGGGACGGGATTTTGGCTACTCAGCTCGATAGCCGCTATCGGCCGTGCAATTTTGTCGAACTGATCCCACGATTAGCCGAACATAAACCCGCCAAAAAATCGGCGTAAATCGTGCCTTCACGCCTTGGTCAAGACTAAATGTTCTTATTTTGTTCTTGTTCACACTGTGAAGCTGACGTAAATTCTCCCGCCAAGACACAAGAGAACGGCATGGCAGGGAGATATCACGATGGAGGCAGGCACACTCAACCCCAAACCACGCGGCCGGGGCGCGCTTAGTAACCGCAGCGGCCGGTTTGAGGCGACCAAGCGCGAGCTTACCGATGATGGCTGGAACTCGCTAGCGGGGAATGCCCAGCAGGAAACCGCCGCTGAGATTGGCAGCCAGCAACCGACCATTATCGGGATTGATAAATCCCGCACGATCATCAGCCGGAATGACAGCCCGGATATTGGCTTTGATCGTTCAATCAACCCCTATAAGGGCTGCGAGCATGGGTGTATCTATTGTTATGCCCGCCCAACCCATACCTATCTTGGGCTATCCGCAGGCGTGGATTTCGAGCGGCGCATCTTTGCGAAGCCCCAAGCCGCCAGCGTGTTGCGCGAGCAATTCAGCAAGCCCGGCTATCGCCCTGATACTATTGTCATCGGCGCCAATACCGACCCCTATCAACCGATCGAACGGGACCTGACCATCACCCGCCAGGTGTTAGAACTCATGGCTGAAACACGGCACCCGGTGGGGTTGATCACGAAGTCCGATCTGGTGACCCGTGATCTTGATGTGTTGAGTGACTTGGCCCGGGATGGGCTGGTGCATGTGGGGGTTTCTGTGACCACGCTGATCCCCTCCCTGGCCCGGACCATGGAGCCCCGCGCCCCAACACCCGCTAAGCGATTATCAGCGATCAAAAGCCTTAGTGACGCGGGCATTCCGGTACGGGTCATGGCGGCACCGATGATCCCGGGTATCAATGATCAAGAGCTGGAGAAAATTCTGACCACGGCCTCGGATCTGGGGGCCCGCTATGCCGCTTATACGTTGTTGCGCGTGCCGCTTGAAATCGAGGGATTGGTCAAAGAATGGCTAGAGGAGCATTTCCCCACCAAGGCCGAGAAGGTTTTTAGCCATCTGCGCGGTGCCCACAGCACCGCTGACCAGCCAAACCGTGCCTATAACAGCCAATTTGGTAGCCGTATGCGTGGGCGCGGTGCCTATGCCGATATGCTGCGCCAACGGTTTCGCGCCACGGCCACACGCCTGGGCCTGAACAGTGAGCGTCCCCCCCTGCCTCTCAATCTGTTTCGCGCGCCCAATGCCGATAAAAACCAAATGGGCTTTGGGTTCTAAGGCTCAAAATGCGCAGAACTGAATGCCCATGCCAGAACACCCCATGCCAGAATACTCATGGCAGACTATCCACGACAGAAGACCCGCGGCCAAAGGCCCGAGCATGTGATCACTCGGGCCTTAAAGCTTAAGCTGTGCCAAGCCTAGGCGTTGAGGGGCTGTGGGTCATGCAAACGGAACGGGGCCAACAACCGGTTGATAAACCCAACCCGAATGGCATAGGCACCGGGACCCAACAAGGCTTGTACGAACAGCAACACCGTCCACAGCGCCGGGAATTCCCAGCCACCGCCCTCAGCGCTAAACAGCCAGCCATTGGGCAGGTGTTGCAGGGTCGCCCCCACCATCACTGGTACCATGGCTAACGAGACCGCCCGGACTTGCAAACCGAGGATCAGGGCAACGCCACCCAGCACTTCGGCGGCAATCACGCCATACGCCATAAAGCCGGGATAGCCGATGCTTTCAAAAAACGCGACCGTGCCTGGGATAGTGAATACGAACACCTTCAAGAAACCATGGGCCAGGAAGGCGACCCCTAAGCTGATGCGCAATAGGCTGGCGGCATAAGCCGCTTGCCGCGCTTGGGAAAAAACCACGCCCTGGGCCGGCCCTGTTGTGGTGGTGGTATCACTGTTGCCGATCTTATCGGCCTGGTTG
>JBCCBF010000341.1:0-2905 GCA_039814445.1 Pseudomonadota bacterium | reverse complement strand
TGGTCATCAAACGGCGCATCGCTGACGTGCTATTAAGCCTCCTACCCCTGGTCTTAGCGGCCTCCATGACGATTGCTATCGCCGTGCTGATCGGTAAGCCGTTTAATTTTGCCAATGTGATCGCCCTGCCCTTGTTGTTTGCCTTGGGCGTGTGCAGCGCGGTCCATATGGTTTGGCGTCAACGGCAAGTGCAGCATGGGGGGCCTGAAAGCCTAGAAACTGCCATGAGCGTGGAAGACACCACAACACCCAAGGCCATCATTTTAAGCGCCCTCACCACCCTGGCGTCGTTTGGCAGCCTCGCAATTTCCCCGCATCCCGGTACCGCCAGCATGGGCCTGTTCCTGATGATTGCCATCGCCGCTACGCTCTTAACCACCTTGGTGTTCCTGCCAGCCTTGATGAGCTGGTGGCAAAGCCAGCAAGCCCGCAAGCGCCGTGCGGTACGTGAGGCACAGCCATGACCCTACTTGTCACCGGTGCCAGTGGTTTTGTCGGCGCGGCTGTCGCCAAGAGATTGGAGGCGGAAGGACAGTCAGTCCGTCTCATGGTGCGCGTCACAAGCCCTCGAGACAATCTGGCTGAGCTGAAATCCGAGGTGGTCACCGGTGACCTGACGGATGCCGATAGCCTGCGCGCCGCGCTGCAAGGCTGTACCGGCTTGTTTCATGTGGCCGCTGATTATCGCCTCTGGGCCAAAGATCCCAGCAGCCTTTACCGGGTGAATGTGGACGGTACGGAGGCGATCATGCGCGCCGCCCTGGATGCCGGGGTGCAGCGCGTTGTCTACACCAGCAGCGTCGCCACCCTAGGCAACCCCGGTGATGGCCGACCCGGTGATGAAGAAACGCCAGTGACCCTTGATGACATGACCGGTGATTACAAACGGTCAAAATTCTTGGGCGAACAGGTGGTTTGGCGCATGGTGGCTGAGGACGGCTTACCAGCAGTGATCGTCAACCCTTCCACCCCAATCGGCCCGGGCGATATCAAGCCCACCCCCACGGGCCAGATGGTCTTGGACGCGGCCGCTGGGAACATGCCCGCTTATGTGGATACAGGCTTAAACATCGCCCATGTGGATGACGTGGCTATGGGCCATTGGCTGGCCTTTAAGCAAGGCCAAGTGGGACGGCATTACGTGTTGGGCGGCACGGATATGGCGCTGGGCGATATTTTTGCGCTGATCAGCACGCTAACAGGCCAAAAGCCACCGCGGGTGTGCCTGCCGATCACCCCTTTAATGCCACTGGCCTGGATGATGGAGCGGGTCGCCCATTTGCCGAAAATGCCACCACCCATGATGACAATCGACAGCCTGAAAATGGCGCGCAAAAAGATGTATTTCTCAAGCGCACGGGCGATCCAAGAGTTGGGTTACACCGCGCGCGCACCCGAAGAAGCCTTGGCCGATGCTATCAATTGGTTCAAAGCCATGGGCCGGCTATCAGCACCCTTACGCTAAAAGCATACCGATACAGCCCGCTAAGGCCTCACGTGATGGTCGTGACTGCAGATTAGTTATTCCGCTCAACCACGAACCGGGCGATTTGATTGAGCATATCGGCGCTGTCTTCAAAGCGTTTGAGGTGCTGTGCCGCTTGTTGGCTCAACAGGGTTGCTTGTGAGCGTGCTTTCTCTGGCCCCAAGATAGAGACAAAGGTGGCCTTATTGGCATCCTCATCACGGCCAGTGGGCTTGCCCACGGTTTCCTCATCGCCTTCGATATCAAGCAAATCATCGGCAATTTGGAAGGCGAGGCCCAGATCATGGGCGTAAGCCGACAGGGCATAACGATCCTGGCTTGATGCCTTGCCCAAAATCGCCCCGGCCTGGCAGGCAAAGGAGATCAAATCACCGGTCTTCATCCGCTGCAAACGAGTAATCTGCCCTAAATCGAAGGTTTGCTCTTCGGCTAGTAAATCAAGCATCTGCCCGCCGACCATACCGCGGGGGCCACTGGCTTTGGCCAATTCCGCCACCAGGGCGCAGCGCACATTCGGATCGGCATGCGTGGCCGGATCAGCCAGGACTTCAAAGGCTTGGGTCAACAAAGCATCCCCGGCCAATATGGCGGTGGCATCATCATATTCCTTGTGTACCGCTGGCTTACCCCGGCGGGTGTCAGCGTCATCCATGGCAGGAAGGTCATCATGTACCAGGGAATAGCTGTGGATCATCTCCACCGCACAGGCGACCCGCAAGGCACATTGCTTGTCCACATGGAACAACGAGGCGCTGCTCATCACCAAAAACGGCCGCAACCGTTTCCCGCCATTCAAGGCCCCATGGGTCATGGCATCGAACAGCTTTTGTTCTGGCGTATCAGTGCGCGGCATCAGATCACCCAGCATTTCCTCGACCATCTCGGCGATCTCGGTCATTTCTTGGTGCAAGTCTTTATAGCCGGTGATGGAAACCAGATTGGGCATGGATTGGGCTCTCTGAAAACGGATCCGGACGCGCGGAAAACAGCACCGGATACAAGGCAAAACGATTGATTGCCAAGCTGTATGGGCACCGCTTGCGATCCTGTCAACGTGGATGATTTCCCATAGCAGACCAGCAATGCTTCGAATGAGATTAGAATCACTTGAAATTTCAGGCAGTAACTTTAGGGTTAGGCTCGATTTACCAGACATTTTCGAATTGCTTTACCAGCCAATCGCGCTAACGAGATCATTATGGGCATTCCCTTTCGCCAACAGGCCGCCATTGCCGGCTACCTGATGAAACAAAAGCTAACCGGCACCAAGCGTTACCCCTTGGTTCTCATGCTAGAGCCATTGTTTCGTTGCAATTTGGCGTGCTCTGGCTGTGGCAAGATTGATTATCCAGACCCGATCCTAAATCGCCGCCTATCGGTGGAAGAATGCCTGGAAGCGGTTGATGAATGCGGCGCGCC
>JBCCBF010000285.1:0-3811 GCA_039814445.1 Pseudomonadota bacterium | reverse complement strand
TGATGATATCCAACAAGGCATGGCTGGGACCGGTGTTGTGGCCCTGATCCACGGCCAGGATGGCCCGGCTGATAGTGCAGAGGACCGCATTGCCCTGCGCGCCGATATGGACGCCCTGCCGATGCAGGAAAAAACCGGCCTGGATTACGCCTCGACCCGTGAGGGGGCCATGCATGCCTGTGGTCATGATGGCCATACGACGATCCTATTAGGCGCTGCGAAATATTTGGCCGAGACCCGAAATTTCAACGGCACCGCGGTGTTGATCTTTCAACCGGCTGAGGAATTCGGCGGCGGGGCAAAAGTGATGATCGAACAGGGCTTGTTTGAGAAACACCCGGTGCGCTCGGTCTGGGGGCTGCATAATTCACCGGCTCTGCCGGTGGGCACCATTGGCACCCGGACGGGCGCCTCAATGGCCGCTGTCGATGATTTTCGGATTGAGATCCAGGGTAAGGGTGGCCATGCCGCACGGCCCCAAGACAGCATCGACCCAATCTTTATTGGGAACCAGATTTATAACGCCCTGCAAGGGATCATCAGCCGTAACAGTGATCCGGTTAAGGCCGCGGTGTTAAGCGTGACGCAATTCCATGCCGGCTCGGCGTTCAACGTGATCCCTGATCATGGGTTTCTGAACGGCACGGTGCGCACTTTCGATGCTGATTTGCGCCATTATATCGAGCAACGCATGCGCCAAATTTGCGAGGGCGCGGCCATACAATTCGGCACCGAAATCATGGTCACCTATGATTTGGGCTACCCGCCCTTGGTGAATTCAGCCATCGAAACTGGGATTGCTGGGCAAGTGGCCGCCGATATTGTGGGTGATGACCAGGTGAGCCGCGAGATCGCCCCCATCATGGGCGGGGAGGATTTCGCCTATATGCTGGAAGAGGCCCCAGGTTCTTACGTGTGGGTCGGGCAGGCCGATGATGACCATCAAGCACCGGTCCATAACCCCTATTATGATTTCAATGATGCTATTCTACCGATTGCCACCAGCTACATGGCGCGTTTAGTGGAACGGCAATTGCCACGCGGGTAAGCGCGCTTTCCCCCCGCGTTCTCATTTTTGAAAGGCCACCCCATGCCGATTAACAACCGTATCGCTGATTTCCATGATGACATGACAGCGTGGCGGCGGGATATCCATGCCCATCCAGAACTCGGGTTTGAGGAAGAACGCACGGCGAAACTGGTTGCCGAAAAGCTCAAGGATTGGGGGCTTGAGGTCCATACGGGCATCGCCAAAACCGGTGTGGTCGGGGTGCTGCATGGTACCGGTGATAAACGCGGCGAAGACCATGCGATTGCCTTACGGGCCGACATGGATGCCCTGCCGATGACCGAAGAAACCGGCGCCCCCCATGCGTCCACCACCCCGGGCAAGTTCCATGGCTGCGGCCATGACGGCCATGTGACCATGCTGTTAGGGGCCGCGAAATATTTGGCCGAGACCCGCAATTTCGATGGCACAGTGCATTTTGTGTTTCAGCCCGCCGAGGAAGGCCGCGGCGGCGGTAAGGTGATGGTGGATGAGAAGTTGTTCGACCGGTTTCCATCAAAATCCGTCTGGGGCATGCATAATTGGCCCGAGGTGCCGTTGGGCCAGGCTGCTGTGATGCCGGGCCCCATGATGGCCGCAGCGGATCGGTTCGACATCCATATCGAAGGCCAGGGCACCCACGCGGCCATGCCCCATTATGGGTTTGATCCCGTGCTGGTGGGCGCACAAATCGTCACCATGCTGCAATCCCTAGTCAGCCGCCGTACGGACCCCATGGGACAAGCGGTGGTATCCACCACCATTTTCCAGTCCGGCTCTGCCTTTAATGTGATCCCGCGCGATGCCCGCTTGGGGGGGACGGTTCGTACTTTTGATCCAGCGGTGCAAGATATGATAGAGCGCGAGATGACCCAGATCGCCGAAAACGTGGCGAGCGCCATGGGAGCGAAGGCCACCGTGAGTTATGCCCGGGGCTATCCCGCCACGATCAACAGTGACGCCGAAGCCGCCTTCGCCGCCCAGGTGGCCGCCGGCCTCTTGGGCACTGAAAATGTGATCACCAACGCTGATCCGTGCATGGGGGCCGAGGATTTCTCCTACATGCTGCAAGAACGCCCCGGGTGTTACATTTGGTTGGGCCAAAAGGATGAGGACCACCAGGCCATGGTCCATAACAGCCAATACGACTTTAACGATCGCATCCTGCCCATCGGGGCGTCCTATTGGGCGCAATTGGTGGAAACCGCCTTGCCCCGCCAGGCCTAGGCCCAAGCCTGATCAACAACGATGACCGACGCCATCACCCCAAAACAGCGCTGGGACGCCGCTTTACAGGCCGCGGTCACGGCTGGGCATGGGGAAAGCTTTAGCGATGTGGTGTTTGATTTCGGTCTCGATATCATGACCCGCCAAGTCTTCCCGGGCGAAGATTTTCAAGTGATCCTAGCCATCCTACGGGACCGTCGCTTGCACGGCCTGAAAGGGGCGTGGAACCTGATGGCGGTGTTTAATTATGAGTTCGAAAAACTGACCCAGGAACAACAGGATTTGCTGTTGCAGACCTTAGAAGACGTCCATGCCTCCTATACCGATTGGCATGTGCCGTTTTTTATCGCCGAGTTGATCGGTCAGCGTTATCCGACCCGTCAGGGGCTGGATGCTCTTATTCGAATGCGCCGCACCAAGAACCAAATCGCCCGTGCCTTCGTGCCCCACGGGTTGCAAAATTTAGTGCGGTTCGCCCGCGACCCCGCCTTAAAACACGAAGCCACAGACCAAATCTTGGCCATGCGCGGCGATATGAGCGATCAGGTCCGCGCCGAGGTGGAAAAGGCCATGGCCCAGCTGATCGACCGTGGTGTTATCGGTCGGGCATAGGTGCCATCACCGCCGCTGCATTTCCCACTGGCGCATGGGCATGGCGTCGATGCGGGTGAATATCTCATCCATCGACACCAGATCCGTCCACCGGGCTTTCTCACCGCCGTCTTTGCCGATCAGAATGACCGCGAAAGCCTCCGGTTTGACGCTGTAATATTGCCGCAAATCAGCGGCGGTGGGCACATCCTCGGCGGTTATCCTGGGCGTGGGCTGGGCGTGTAAGCCCACCGCATTATCAGGGGGACCCGCCACATGAATGCGCAGCATGTCCCGTTCATAAAAACCGGCTTGTTGCTCCTTGATGGCTGTGAATTGCTGTCTGAAACGCTGATCGTTGAGATCGGGCGTAAAGATAATCAGCGGGCGGTATTGCCTTTGGAAAGGGTGCAGCGGTTGGGCTAGGGCGGTGGCGGCCATAATCAATAAGCACCCGGTGATCAGGAAGACGGCATAAAAACGGGGGGTCGTGATCACCATACTAACGCCGCGTTGTTGATTTGGGGTTGAGGGCTTGTTGCAGCCCATCGCCCAACAAATTGAAAGCGATCACGGTGACAAAGATGGCAAGACCGGGATAGATTGCAAGCCACGGGGCTGTCCATATCAGGCTTTGGGCGTTGGTGAGCATGTTACCCCAGCTCGGGACCGGCGGCTGGATGCCTAAGCCCAGAAAGCTCAACACGCTTTCCAACAGGATCACATTGCCAATCGACAGGGTGGTAGCGATGATTACCGGCGAGGTGACATTGGGCAGGATATGACGGCGTAGGATGGCGCTGTCTTTGACCCCGAGCGCTGTGGCCGCGGTTACGTAGGGGCGGGTGCGCACACTCAGCGTGCTGGCGCGGACCAGCCGGGCTACGGTGGTCCAGCCCACCAGGGCAATAATCACCACAATCCGATACAAGGCCGCCGTTTCTG
>JBCCBF010000366.1:0-2528 GCA_039814445.1 Pseudomonadota bacterium | reverse complement strand
TACTATAGATTTGACCGGTCAGAATGAGCAAATCGTGCGCACCCCGGTGGATGGATCTGACCCGGCTTGGTCAGCCCTGATCCCATAATGGTATGGGGGCAACATTGGATTTTTGCGGTGAAGGCGATGGAAACACTTCACGGCACGGCTGATTTCCTTTAATAACCCCAGCCGTTGGGCGTCGCCTTGCATGGTGCAGGGCAGATGCTCTAAGACATTCGGACTAATTCGTCAGTCATTGACCTGCCTCAGATAAGGAAGCCTTGCCATGGGTACCCGTTTACTCTCTCTTTTCGCCGCCTTGTTGCTTGTCGCAGCATGCGCCACCAACGACCCATCAACCTCTGGCACTGGTACCGGTACCGGTGGTGCTGACGGCAACAACGCACAAGCGGGTGCCGCCACCGGCAGCCAGGCAGCACCAGCTGCGGGTAGTGAGCAGCAATTCGTGGTTGAAGTGGGCGATCGGGTTTTCTTTGAAACCGACCAAAGCACCCTAACCGCTGAGGCCCGTAACACCCTGAACAACCAAGCCGCCTGGTTGCAGCAATACGGTCAGTTCTCAATCCTGATCGAAGGCCATGCTGATGAGCGCGGTACCCGTGAGTACAACTTGGCTTTGGGTGAGCGCCGGGCCAATGCCGTGCGTAACTACCTGGTTACCCGTGGCGTGTCCGCAAACCGCATCACCACCACATCATTCGGCAAAGAGCGCCCCGAAGTGGTCGGCTCGAATCCAGCCGCCTGGGCACAAAATCGCCGCAGCGTGACCGTGCTGCGCTAAGCGCCCACGAAACAAATTGCAAAAGGCCACCGGTTTTCCGGTGGCTTTTTTTGTGCCCAGACCGGGCAATTGGGGATGGCTGCAAGCTTATCGCCATACAAGCGCTAAATTCTGGTCGCAATTGATTGCTAGTGTCTTCTTGATTTGCCACGTTGTGGTCCAAGATTGCGACCCGCCATAACCATAGCCATAAGTTTAAACGCATGACCCTGCTGCCGCTTTGCCTGCCGTCCCCTTCCGTTTGCGCCCGCCTCTTGCCAGCGCTGGCCTTGGCCGTGGTGTTGACCGCCATATCAGTGCCGGTGGCTCAGGCCCAGCAATTGGGGGACACCAATAACCGGTTGCAACGGTTAGAGCGTGAGATTCAGACCCTCAGCCGCCAGGTATATCGGGGGGAGGCCCCAGCCGCCGGGGCGGTCACGCCCTTACCCCAGGATTACGCCACCGAATTTGAAGTCCGTCTCCAGGGCTTGGAACGCACGATGCGCGGCTTAACCGGGGAGGTTGAGCGCTTGCGCTTCGATTTGAACCAATTATCCGGGCGCTTCGACCGTGCCTTGGCCGATGTGGAGTTCCGTCTTGAACAGGGCGATGGCGGCGATGATATGAGCACCAGCTCGAATAATGCTGCCGCGGCAACAACCCGGATCGTACAGCCCAATACCATCAGTAATGTGCCCAACACGGGCACCGGCGTGGTGGATCCGACTGTGCGTCGCTTGGGCGTGATCAATACCGATGGTGAGGGGGCGGGATCCCTGCCGGCTGATGGGAGCGTCGGCAGCCTCAATGGCGCTATAACGCCAGGGAGCAATGCGAGCCAACCACTGGTTGATACCCAGGCGGGCAACACCGGCGGCGTGGTGGCGAATACCCAAAGTGCTAGCGCCACACCGGTGGCAGTCACCTTGCCCGAGGGCAATGCCCAAACCCAGTATGATTATGCTTTTGGGCTGCTGAAACAGTATCAGTTTGAAGCGGCGGCCGATGCCCTATCGCAGTTCCTGAACAACCACCCCACGGACCCATTGGCGGCCAACGCCCAGTTTTGGTTGGGCGAGACCCATTTTGTAAACGGCGATTATCGGGAGGCCGCGGTGGCTTTTGCCACGGGGTATGAGAAGTTCCCCACGGGCGAGAAGGGGGCTGAGAACTTGTTAAAGCTCGGCATGTCTTTAGGCCGGTTGGGGCAAGAGGAAGAAGCCTGCCTAACTCTCACCCGCCTGGCCGATGAATACCCCCAAGCCCCTGGCTCGGTGAAACAGCAAGCGATTGCCGAGCAGCGCGACCTTGGCTGTAACGCTGGCTGATCGCTCTGTGTCCACGGTTGGGCCCATTTCCGATGATGAGTTTGCCTGCTGGATTGAGGCGTTGGGGCCGTTCGAGCCTAACCCCCATCTGGCGATCGCCCTATCCGGTGGGGCCGATAGCGGGGCGCTCGCTTCACTCACAATTAATTGGGCAAGAACCCGTGGTGATGTGAACCTCACCGCGTTGATTGTTGATCATGGTTTGCGGTCATCTTCCGGCCATGATGCGGCGCGGGTGGCCAATTACTGGCGCGTACGCGGTGTTAAAACCGTGGTCCTCGTGAACCCAAAGCCACGCACCGACACGGCCGTGGAAGAACACGCACGCATTGCCCGCTGGTCCTTGCTCGAACAATGGTGCCGCGAGAATGGTGTGCTGCACCTATTGCTTGGCCATCACCAGGACGATCAAGCAGAAACCCTCTTAATGCGCT
>JBCCBF010000230.1:0-4791 GCA_039814445.1 Pseudomonadota bacterium | reverse complement strand
TTGATTTGTTGGATGAGGCCGACCAACGGCGTCAGTTGGTCACCAGTCGCCGCCGTCGTCCACCCGCCATGCGTGAGAGGTTGGTGCTTACCTCTGCCCATACCGGCCAAGGTTTAGATGATTTCATTGGTCTATTGCGGCGGTTAGAGCGTGCTAAATACCAGGTGAGGCACACATTGCTCGCGCACAAGGAGGGTGAAGCCCTAAACTGGATTTATCAACGCGGTGATATTCTATCCCGTCATGATGATGAACATGGTATTGCGATCACGGTGTCTATGGACCCGGTGGATATAGATCGCTTTGCCGCTCGGTTTCCCCATATCACACTCCTCGACTTGCCGACGCCCAATTCAGAGGGATGATCCTCTCAAGCCTAACTAACCGGGTAGCGTCGGCTGCATAACCACCGCCGCCAAGGCCCTGAAAACAACAATCGCAAGCCTGCCCCTTGGCCCATAACCATGAAGGATAAATCCATGTCATCTCTCACCGTTGCCTTTATTGGTCTTGGCGTTATGGGGCATCCCATGGCTGGTTTCTTGAGCAAGGCAGGGCACAAGGTACGGGTATATAACCGCACCAAAACCAAGGCAGATGCTTGGTGTGACACCTATCAAGGCAGCGCCCATTCAACACCGCGTGAGGCCGCGGACGGATGCGACATTGTCTTTACCTGTGTTGGCAATGATGATGACGTTCGCGCGGTTACCTATGGTGATGATGGGATTCTGGCCGGCCTGGGTGAGGGCAGTATCCTTGTCGATCACACCACCGCCTCGGCCGCTTTAGCACGAGAGCTTGACGAAGCCGTCAAGGCGCAAGGCAGTGCGTTTATCGACGCGCCAGTTTCAGGCGGGCAAGCAGGGGCGGAAAGCGGTAGTTTGACCGTCATGGCTGGTGGCAGCGATGCCGCTATGGCGCGGGCCAAGCCGGTGATGGATGCCTATGCTAAAAACGTCACCCATATTGGCCCGGCTAGCCACGGTCAAATGGCCAAGATGGTCAATCAGATGTGTATTGCCGGCATCCTTCAGGGGTTGGCCGAAGGGCTAAACTTTGGCCAGAAAGCTGGTATCGATATGCATAAGGTGCTTGAGACCATCTCAAAAGGCGCCGCCCAATCTTGGCAAATGGAAAACCGTGGCGAGACCATGCTGGCTGGAGAGTTTGATTTTGGCTTTGCGGCCAGTTGGATGCGCAAGGATTTGGCAATTTGCTTGGATGAGGCCAACCGTGTGGGGGCCCGTGTGCCGGCCACCGCCTTGATTGATCAATTTTATGCCCAGGTTGAGGCAAGGGGTGGGCAACGCTGGGATACCAGTAGCTTAATTCACCTCTTGGCGAATGACTAAGATGCCAGTGTGACCATGAGGCGTGCGGGTAAAAACCTATCCGCTCTTCTCACCACGTTTGGCCGCTTCCCAGGCTGATTGCATCTCATCCATTGTGGCTTCATGGATAGTTTTTCCATGGGAAGCAACGTCTTGTTCGATGGTTTTAAAACGTTTTTCAAATTTAAGGTTCGCATCTTTGAGCGCTTGCTCTGCATCGATTTTCAAATGTCGCGCGATATTGACCGCCACAAACATCAGATCACCAAACTCCTCATGCACCAGATGATGATGGGCGCCATCGGCGTTCATGGTGACGGCTTCTTGGAGCTCATCGCGCTCTTCTTCTAACTTGTCGAACACCGCCGCCAAATCTGGCCATTCAAAGCCAATACGGGCAGCGCGTTTAGAAATCTTCTGGGCCCGCATTAAGGCCGGTAAGTTCAAGGGCACATCATCTAGAACACTGGTGGCTGCTGGCGGAGCGGCATTATCGGTTTTCGCTGCTTTCTCAGCGTCTTTCTGCTGTTCCCAGATTTCTTTCACCGCGTCTGAATCCGTGGCGTCCACCGCCCCAAACACATGGGGATGCCGCGAAACCATCTTATCAGCGATCTGTTGGGCCACATCGGCAAAGGTGAAGGCCTCTTGCTCGGCCGCCATTTGGCTGTGAAACACCACTTGCAACAGCAAGTCGCCGAGTTCTTCCTTCAAGTCTTGAAGATTGTTCCGGTTGATGGCGTCTGCGACTTCGTAAGCTTCCTCAATGGTATAGGGGGCGATGCTGGCGAAATCCTGCTCCCGGTCCCACGGGCAACCCTGGGGCCCACGCAGCCGGGCCATGATCGTCAATAATCGAGCCATAGGCTCCGCATTAGGGTTCATGGCCGGATCATCGCTTACTTGTGTTGGCTGTATAGTTACAGGCGTGGGGGACGTGGTCATGATCATGGATCCTTCACGTGATGGAAAATGCCGGTACGACGCGGAACAAGAACCGTGACGCGCGATTACGGCACAGGCTCTCCAGCCATATCAGAAACGCGCATGCAGGGCTGTCCCGCTAAAGCCGCCTGGCTAGGGCAGTATTGCCGCCTGGGTCCGTCACGCAACAGCCATGCGTACCTGTTTGTCTCGCCAATCCCACCAGTCAGTGCAAGTGTCATCTGTCGTGCTAGGGTCATGTTTATGGATAAAGCTGTGCAGATATCTCCTTGTCGACCTCTTTCAGTGGCTGCCATTGCCATATTTGGGTTGGTCGCCATGGTCGGTTGCACCCGGCCTTTGCCCATTCAGACCGTGTTTGCCCAGGATAGCGATCTGGTCCTGGCGTTTGATGACCGGTTTACAGGGCCAGCCTTTGGTTATGTGCGGGGTAAGGCCAAGCGGCATTGCCAGTCTATCTCGATTGATCAAGCACCCTTACTCATGGGGCAGATCAAGACCCTCAATGGTATCAATTACGCGGAATTCCGTTGTCTAGGGCAGGTGGTTGATGGCGCCTTACCGGCGACGCTGCCTCAATTATCCGCGGCTGAAACCCGCTTGTTATTGTCAAACCAGGGATCGCTACCGCCCGATCCCTTGCCTGAGCCACCACGCTAGAAATCCAGGATAACCAATTGGATTATCAATGATAAAGCCGCTCATTGCTTTTAACCAGCCGGTCACTCTGGTTGGGGGTGGGGAAGTTGAAGCGTCTGTTTTATCACAAGCTCTCGCCCTAGCACCCCATCTGGTGGCCGCCGATGGAGCAGCCGATCGCTTGCACCAATTAGGGCATAAGCCGGATGCGGTGATTGGTGACTTTGATTCCTTAGTGGATCCGCATATATGGCAATCACGGCTTGGCGATCATGCGATCAGGATTACGGATCAAAACAGCAGTGATTTCGACAAATGCCTCGAAACAGTGACGGCGCCGTTGTTTATTGCGGTGGGCTTCACCGGCGGGCGTCTCGATCATTTCCTATACGCCATACAAGCCGCCGCCATAAGCCAACAGAAAATCATCTTTCTAGACACCACAAACTGCCTTATGCCCCTGGATGCCGGGGAACATCGGCTAAGCCTATCTTTAGAGAGCCCGTTATCCCTGATACCCTTATGGCCGGTGATGTGCCAAAAATGCCGGGGATTGTATTGGGATATTAGCGGCAAAAGCCTATCGCCCACAGGATTACGCAGCCTGTCAAACACGGTCAGTGAAGCATCCGTAGAGCTGTCATTTGACCAATCAGGCGCTATCTTAGTGATGGAGAATGAGGGTTTAAGAGACTTGTACAAAAGTGTTTTTTGATAATTATGCCAGTGGTTACCGAGTTTAAATCATGGCGTAGTTTTATTTTTGAGCCTTGGCGGCGACGGCTGCTGATGCAAGGGCATCCCCATATTTCTTGGTCAAACAAGGCAAACTTATTTTTTGACCGGGGCTACCCAGCTTTTCTTGTCAATCAGCTCACCGGCATTCCCATTCGATATCGCGTGTTTGATCAGGTAATAGTCGGCGATAATCCAATCTTCAATGCCATTGCCTTATTGCGAGCCGCACAAAAACAAAAACGGGTGTTGCTCGTATCAAGTGACCAGGGGGCTATCGACAATTGGCCCTATGGTTTACTCACGGCCCCAGAGTTCATTGCCTTTGTAAATCGTGCAGTGGGGCATTTTGATTATCGTCTGAAACAAGCACCTCAAACCCCGAATATGTGGTCGGATCAGCTTGATGTAATTCTCGATAACGCAGCAGAAGATACTGACTGGATTGAATTTTTTCTTAACTTTGTTGTTGATCAAATTCATTTGGGCTCGGTAACGCGCCTGGATAATCGATTTCGTCTGGAACATCTGCGTGAGAACGGGCAGGAAGCTATATTCCGTGTGTTGCCGCAACATTCGGACAATCAACTTGATGTGGGTAAACCGCCTAACGACATACCTCGACCTCGATTGGTTGCGCTGAAAGCATGGCAGAAGCTGTTGGGTAAGATTGACAGGCTAACAAGCCGACCGGTGGCAGCAGAGGGCACCTATGTTTTAACGGCGGATATTATCATCACTTCACAGCAAAAAGATTTTTGTATCTCTGAGCTCAGCCAAGACCAGCAACCTGAGCGCCTAGATTATGTTTGCCCCTTTGTTAGAGGTTTTGGTTCTGCTGGTTATCCCGGCCTCGGACGTGAGGACATGCTAAGCACGGTGCTTGAGGATATTCTTCGCCTTTCGGGGAGTGCCATAGCAACGGACGATGATCGAAACGAGTCCCAGCATGTCTAGTTTTTACCTCGATCTTATTGATTTCAATGCAGAGAACGAAATGGCTAACGCAGGGGAGCTTATTGCTAATCAGCAAAGCCGTGCTGCTGAGCTTGGTCAGATAAAGCGTTGTAATATTTCGTGGATATCAAGTGACAGTGGGGGCGTTTCACCGACTTTATGGCCTGATATGTATCACTTG
>JBCCBF010000243.1:0-4569 GCA_039814445.1 Pseudomonadota bacterium | reverse complement strand
CAGCGGGTTTGGGTGTAGCTGCGCCGGCCGTGATAGGTGGCCATGATGAAGTCCTGGCGCCGGTTCAGGTTCACATCCACCAGCATCAGGCCGGCGAATAATAGAACCAGGCCCGTGGGCGTAATGAAAAGCGTGAGTTCCACATGCCCCGGCAGGTTGAGTACGCCCAACAGCTTGAGCGGTAACAGCAGCAAGACCGTGACCACCGACACACCGATACCCACTTGGCAATGGCGGGTGTAGGGGCCGTCTAGCGGTGCTTTTGGGTGAGGCTTCTGGTCTGGCATCTGGTTTGGGCCGTTGTCCTTGTGGGAGCGATTGCCACGGGTGCTATCGTCACGGATGTTATCGCCAGGGGGCTGTTGTCAGGGGGCGGTGCCGCTATCTAGCGTGGACCTCGGCTTGCTGGTGGCCTGGCGCCGGGCTTGGGTGGTTGTCTGGGGTCTGGCTGGTGGTCATAACTCGGTGTTTGTCCTTGTCACATCAGCCCCTTACAAGCTGCTGGCAATGATACTGCTCATGGCTGTTAAACCCCACAGATTTTTGGTTGTGGGCGTGTTTTGAGTGGCGTTAAGCGCTCTCTCGCGGGCCAAGGCTTGATGCTCAACGCCCTCCCACCAAGGGCAGGAAGTCTGGGCGATAACGCGGTCAGCCCTGTAATGTCAGGCCATGTAATAATGCACCGGTTATTCACTCACCCGAAACAGACTATCGCTGAATTGGTGGCTTCTGCGTCTGCGTGGTTGTGGGCATCTTAAGGGTAACGATTGGCACAGCTGTTAGGGCTGATGCCGCCACCCCTTAGATGTTTGGAGATACCGCCATGACGACGACCACCACCGCAACCCCCACCAAAATCCTGCGCGTCGATGCTAGCGGCCGTTATGCTGGCTCGACCACCCGTGAATTAACCGATTTGCTGATCAGCCAGTTCGAGGGTGCTGCGGTCACCACCCGTGATCTGGCCGCGAACCCTGTTGAGTTTGTGGATGAGGCATGGATTGGAGCTAATTTCACCGATCCCGCGGAACGCAGCACCGCCCAGCAAGAGCGGTTGGCCGGGTCGGATGCCTTAGTGGCTGAAGTGCAGGCGGCGGACACGCTGGTGATTGGGGTGCCGATCTATAATTTCGGTGTGCCCGCCGTGCTGAAGGCTTGGATCGATCAAATCGCCCGGGCACGGGTTACCTTTAAGTATACGGAGAACGGCCCGGTTGGCCTGCTGGAAGGCAAGCGCGCGTATTTAGTTATCGCCTCAGGCGGCACGCCTGCGGGGAGTAATATCGACTTTGCCACGGGCTATATGCGTCATGTGCTCGGTTTCATCGGCATCCACGACGTGCATGTCATCGCTGCCGATCAGATGATGGCGGGCGGTGAGGCAAAACTAGAGGCAGCGAAGGGTAAGATTGCCTTGTTAGCCGATGTGGCCTGACCACCGCCATGCGCTACCCATTGCTTGGCACCCGTCGCTATTTATTTGCCGTCATGGCGCGTGATAGGGTTTGGTTGATGGCGCTAGCACGAGAGGCATTGAATGCCATCCAATGCGATTCCGTGCCACCAGTGTCACTAGGATCATCGAGAACAGGAGCTTGTTGCGCTTCATGCGGTCTGATCATCCCTTACGCCCTTTATCTTTCACCCGGCCGTTGGTGGCGACCATCGCCACTGGCACCATCGTCAGCATCCTCACCGTGGGCGCGGTGGTAACGCCCTGGGGATTAGCGCGGGCTAGCGTGGCGCCCCCGCTATCAGCAGCAACAGCAGCACCAGCGGCACCGATGCCCCTGGCGGTGATACCGGCGAATGCCGAGGTCATCGCATCCTTGGGCCTCAGCATGCTGTTTGGCGCCCTTGATAAGATGCAGATCGACCCCGAACAGGCCGAGGCCTTGGCCCGGCTTGGCCTCGATCAAGCGGTCAAAAGCATGGAGCAAGTGACCAGTGCCGCTGAGGCGCGGACCATGCTGGAGGGCGTGAAGACCATGCTATCGCCTGAACAAATGCGCCAGTTTGAATTTGCGCGCCGTCAACTGGGCGACGGGCTAGATCGCCTGGACCGGTCACAAAAACTAGCGCTTTACAAAGGGATCGCCGATGCCCTGCCGGGTGTGCTCAACCGCCACCCGCATCTCAAGCATTTCGCGCCTGCCTTGGTGGAAGAGCTGGGCGTCGATTGGCGCGATATCGAGCGCCATTTGACCCGTGAGTTGGCCCGCGACATTGATGGTGGCCGCCGACTTTAGGGTGACCAACGGCTTTAGGGTGACCACCGACTGTAAGGTGCTCGCGGCCTTGGCGGCTTCGCATGAGCGGCGTGGGTTTGGCTTAGGGGCCGGTCGCTGGGCTGGTCTGTGGCCTGGTCGTGGGGCCGGTGGCACTACCGGTTTCTGGCGTGGGCGGCGTCGGGCGAAGCTGTTTGAATTCATCCCGATCATGGCGGGCGGATAGGCTCGCTCCCTCATGCTTTGCCTCTTGAGTATAGGCAACCGCCATGACGTGGCCCGCGGCCCTGATGGCCAGGGCCTGGGTGGTGGCCCCGCTGCCGTTGACCTTAAAGGATTGCTCCACCTCACCAATCGATTGGAGCGCTTGGCCCACATGGGTCATCAAGCGTTGCTCTAAAAAGGGCTGATTGGCGGCGTTGGATTTCGTGTGCTGGGCAGCGTTTTGTTGCACGCGCTCATCAATGGCGGTGATGCTGCTATGGCGTGGGTCGCCTTGGTCGGGGCCGGTCATGGCAATGGCGGCGTTATGGCCCGCTATATTGTCCTGGCCAAATTCCGCGGCCGCGCGGGTCAGTTCCTCTAAGGCGCGCAAGATATCGCGCTGGCGGCGAGCGGGTTGCTGGTAGTGATGCACACCAGCCTGGGGCATCAGGGCCGATTGCAGGGCGTGGCGGGCTTCGGTCAAGCGATCTTGCGGGCTGGTTGGGCGAATAACGCCTTGCGCCTCGGCAATCTCCCGGTAATCGCGCATAGTGGTTAGGGCGGCGTTAACGTCTTTTTGGTGCCGTGCGTAAACCCGCATGGGTTTTCCTCTCATCATTTTTCTTCTTGTCTGCCCATACACATGCCGGAAACTGTTGAAAGCACCAATGGAGCAAATCGTTGGGCTCATTGGTTCCTCACAATTAATAGTCAACGGTACCTGCCAGCCGTCTGACCTGGCCACGGCTTCGTGCCGCTTGCTATTTCTGGGGCGAAAACGCCATTAAGCGCCTGCTACTTTCGTCATAAGGGTTCAGTGTTTGATGTCGTTGGCCGTCCCATCCTGTGTGGTCTGGGTACGGTCAGCGCAATCCGGGCCTTGTCTCTCTCCTTTTCCCCGTGCCCGTTGAAAGGCGAAAAACCATGTCAGATTCATTTGGCGACGATGATGATGGTATCGACGGCGGCGGCGACGGCCCGGACGATAGCCTTTTCGATCCCGATTATTACGATGCCTTGCAAGCAAACCGTCAGGATCCCCGCCGCCATAATCTGCATGATGGTTTTGAACGGGTGGAGGCTGATGCTGTTATCGCCGCCACCGATGAGGGGGCAGAACCGCCGGTTGATCTGCCCGCAATCCAGGTGATGCGCGGGTCGGTGATCAATCAGCTCCATGAGGCGCTGGTCGTCCATGAGCAAGCCAATGCCGCTGAAATCTTATCCGCCACCCATTACGGTAATGATCCGGAAAGCTTTCCGGCGGTGGCGGCGATCCATATGGATCCTGATGATGGGCGGATGCGGATCAATACTGACCAGCTAACGCCCCAGCTGGAGGGTGCGCCTGAAACGACCCGTGATCTCGTATCCTTGAGCGTGACGGAGATCACACCCAATACCAAACAGCCCGGTATGCATCATTTGATACTGCAAGTGATCGATGAAGATCTTGATACCTGGCGTATACGCTTGGAGACCCCGCCTCGGCAGTTGCTTGAAACCACCACCGCCTTGCGTGCCCTGGCCAAAATGCATCGGATGGTTACTGCTCAGCCAACCCAATGGGCCAGTCATGCGGCCGATACGGATGATTTCCTGGCCCTCGATGGGGCCAATGTGGCCGGGGTGCGGATCAAGCCGAGCGACGAGGGACCCGGCTGGTCCATGGTGGTTGAGCATGATGATTATAGCGGCCAGACTTATCGCTTTGAACAAGCCGGCCAAGCGATCGATGCCATGCAAGAGGTGTTAGAAGCCCTGGGCCGTCCTGTCACCGCGTTGGATGTGGGTTATATCGACCCGGATACGGGCGCCGAGGAGACCGAAACCCTGGCGGCTGATAAATTGGGTAGCCAGCTTGATCAATTGGAATTGCCAGTGGCCGAGCAGTTTTCGATCAAGGCGGTGGTGGGCTCAAAAAGAGACATGCCCAATGTGGTGGGCGGGGTTGTTCTGGCCAATGATTGGCTTGCCTATCGCCGTGGACAAGCCAGCGATATGATCAAAGACGCGACCGCGATCACCGAACGCATGCTCTATCCCGTGGGCCGGGCTGATCCGCACCCCTATGACGTCTCGACGGGACCCCAGGCTGATTCAGCCGACCAGCAAGACGGGCCACCGACCCCGCGAT
>JBCCBF010000279.1:0-3855 GCA_039814445.1 Pseudomonadota bacterium | reverse complement strand
TGCTGGCCATGGCGTTTTTGGGCGGCATCTTGCTCAACCTTATGCCCTGCGTGTTCCCGGTACTCACCTTAAAAATCTTTTCCTTAGTCCGCCATGGTGCCACGGGCGATAGCCAGCATTTGCGTCGGCAAGGTCTGTTTTACGCCCTGGGTGTTATTGGTGCCATGGTGCTAATGGGCAGTGCGGTGCTGGCGCTTCGTGCCGGTGGCGCTGCCATTGGTTGGGGCTTCCAGCTGCAATCACCGGCCGTGGTCGGTGGCCTGACGGTGCTGTTCTTCACCCTGGGCATGGCCATGCTGGGGCTGATTAAGCTGCCCTATCTGCTGGCCAATACGGGTCATCATTTCAGCACGCGACAGGATGCTTTGGGATCCTTTGGTACCGGTGTGTTGGCCGTGCTGGCAGCATCGCCCTGTACTGCACCGTTTATGGCCACGGCGATTGGCGCTGCGTTACTGCTGCCACTGCCGGCCGCTCTGGGTATTTTTGCTGGGTTGGGGCTGGGGATGGCGCTGCCCCTGGTGGTGCTTTGTTTCGTGCCAGTCCTGGCCAAACGCTTACCCAACCCGGGGCGTTGGATGGAAATACTCCAACAATTCATGGCATTCCCGCTGTTTGCCACCAGCCTCTGGTTGATTTTTGTGTTGTCTCAACAGCTCGGTGCCATGGGGGTGGTGATTATCTTAGGCGGGTTGCTTGCCATTGGTTTTGTCATTTGGCTCGCCACGCTGTCCCTGGTGCCGCGGGCGATACCACTTATCGTGGGCCTTGGCTTTACTATCCTGTCGCTGGTGGCCCTAGCGCAGGTCCCGACCATGGCGCCCAGCGCCTCGGCGGGTAAGGGGGCCATAGAGTGGGAGGCTTATTCGCCCGCACGCTTGCAAACCGCCCTGGCTGCGGGCCAGCCGGTTTTTGTCGACGCCACAGCGGCTTGGTGCATCACTTGTTTGGTCAACGAACAGGTCGTGTTCAGTGACGCTGAGGTCATTGATATGTTCACCGCCCAGGACATTTTGTATTTGCAAGCTGATTGGACCAACCGCGACCCGGTGGTGACAAAATTATTGGAAGAATTTGGCCGTATCGGTTTGCCGCTTTATGTGGTGTATCGTCCTGATCGCCAAGAAGCGGAGGTATTACCGCAAATTTTATCGCCGCAGATTGTCTTGAATGCCTATGCTGGTTTGGACCCTGTGCAACAGGCTGCTATGCCCACAAGCGCGCAACCCTGAACTCCCACTATTAACACCATGATACTGATGACAAACCACCAAACCCAGTGGCTTGAAAAGCTTGGCTCGACCCTGGACCGTTATGACGCGCTTGTGCTTGACCAATGGGGCGTCTTGCATAACGGCCAAGCGCCCTATCCGGGGGTGATAGCGGCCTTGGATGCGTTACAGGCTGCGGGGAAACCCTTCGTTATTCTGTCCAATTCAGGCAAGCGCAGTGGGCTTAATCAACAACGCCTGGCGGCTTTGGGGTTTGCGGCAGATGTGTGCGCACGCATCCTCACGTCGGGCGAGCTGACCTGGCGGGCCTTGGCTGGCCATACGGATGAGTTGGCCGGGATAGCGGATCAAACATGTTTTTTGATCTCCCAGCCCGGTGAGACGAGGCTGTTGGATGAGACAGATTGGCAAGTGACCACGATTGATAAAGCCAGCGTCATCTTAGTGGCTGGGTTGCCTGATCAGCCATCCTTGGCCGATTATGAACCAGGGTTGCGTCAGGGCCTGGAACGCGGCTTACCATTGATCTGCGCGAATTTAGACTTTGATGCGCTGTATGGCGATGCAACCATCATCGGGCCTGGCCGTTTGGCCCAATGGTATGAGGATCAAGGCGGGCAGGTGATCCGGTTTGGCAAGCCTATGGCCAACGCCTTTGCCGGGGCCCTTGCCATGGTGGGGCAACCCGCACCGTCACGGTGTCTGATGGTGGGTGATAGCTTGTTCCATGATATCGCCGGCGCGGCCAAGGCGGGCTTGGATACCCTGTTGTTGACCCAAGGCATCCACCGCGCAGCTTTGGCGGGTCATACAACCGACACAGCCCGTATGGCAGCGTTAAGTAAGCTCGCAGAACCTACCGGGGTTATGCCCACCTATCTTATGGATAGCTTTGTGATTTAGTCGAAAATTTCGATGGTGGTCTCACGGCTGTTTTTGATGGTGTCGCCGTCAACGGTACGGGTGATGGTTATAGTGCCCGTATAAAAGCCGGGTGCTAAAGGCTCACGAATGCGCCGACCGGCATACTGAAACCACCGTATCTTGGTCTCATCCAAGGTTTGCTCTTGGTTAAAGAATTCTTGGCCATCGGGCGTGACGACCTGCATGCGCAGATGATCACCGGCCTGCACTCCATAGAGAGTGCCCCATAAAATGAGCGAAGGGGGCTCTTGGCCCAAGTTTTGACGCTCTGATAAGCCTTCAATCGCCTCGTCCAGGCTGATCTCGGCACTGGAAAACCCGATTTGCACAATATCCGCCGGGCCGTAGGCGGCCAGGACACTGTCATCCCATAAGTGATTTTCGGTGGTGGGGTTTTCAGCCACTTGATCGATGGGCTCACCGGTGGCGGGGTCCACCACAACGCCATCACGGCGCACGGTCATATGCAGATGGGGGAAGGCCGTGAGGCCCGATAGGCCGATTTCCCCAATGGGTTCGCCACGTTTGACCTGATCATCAGCCCGCACTTGGATCGATCCTTGGCGCAGATGACACAACTGGGTTTCAACGCCCTGGCCATGGTCAATGATGACCCCATTGCCGCATTCACTATCCTGAACGGCGGCGCGGGTTTCCTCACTGTCCACCAGTTGATCCGCCATATCATTGCGCAGACGTAAAACACGGCCATCGGCGGGGGCGAGCACGGTAACGCCTATATGCATGGCGGCCACATCACTCACGCCAATATCGGTCCCCTTATGCCCCTCATAGGTGCGGCCAAACCCGGCGAAATCACGGGCATCAGGGCCGGGGTCCACATCGGGATATTGGATGATCCAGCAATCACTGCCCACATTACACGCGACGGGAAGCGATAGCTTGATTGTCTCAGCCAAGGCGGGGGTGGCGATCAGGCTGAACAAGCCAAGGGCGGGTATGAGGCGGTGTAAAATCATGGCGTTGTTAAAACCAGCTTCGAGAATCTAACCCACCGGGAATACCATGAACGGCCATCACATCGTCAATATCTGACAGGCTTGTTTCGACCGCGGCTTCGCCCAGGCGGATCAAATCCTCAGCCCGGTCAAATTCCATCAGCCCAATATGCCCAACCTTTGGGGATATCTGAACATCGGGTGGGTCGCCCGCCAGCCGGGATCGGGTGATCCGGTCTTGCACCACATTCAGGGTCGCCACCATCGAGCCGAATAAGCTAGGCGCTTCCCGATTGTTGCGATGGAACAGCACTTGGCCAATCGGGTTCCACAACCGGTCTCGTAAGCCCCAAAAGCCTTTGCGTGGCTCCACATCTTCCATTTCCGACAAGACATCAAACCCAGCCACCCGGGGGACAGGGCCGTTATTGGAGCGGATTTGACCGATCAAATCACCGCTCAAATTTACCGCAATCACTAGTTGAGCGCCCAAAGCACGGCAGGTGGAAACCGGCACAGGGTTGACGATGGCACCATCCACAAGCCATCGCCCGCGGTGCTGAACCGGGTGAAACACGCCGGGCAGGGACATGGACGCCCGGATGCTGTCCACCAAGTCACCCCGTCGCAACCACACCTCGTGACCGGTGACGAGATCGGCTGCGATAGCGGCAAACCGGACGGGTAAATCCTCAATATCGATATCACCCAGATCTTGGCGCATGGCCGCGGCTAAACGA
>JBCCBF010000038.1:0-13518 GCA_039814445.1 Pseudomonadota bacterium | reverse complement strand
GATCGCTAAAGTTCAGGGCAATATCGTTGATATTCTCTTACCGCCCTTAAGCTCGCTGGAGCTGGTCTTGGGCTGGGTCTTGGGTGGTGTTACCAGGGGTCTGGTTGTGGGGATACTGACCTGGGCAGTGCTGGTTTTGTTTGTCGACATGCCTGTGCACCATGTGGGCTTGATCCTATTCCACGCGGTCAGTGGCTCGATGCTGCTCTCAACCCTCGGGGTTATTGGTGGCGTGTGGTCCGATAAATTCGACCATATCGCGGCGGTAACTAATTTCGTGGTGACCCCGCTGACCTTTTTGTCCGGTACTTTTTATTCCGTGGAAAGACTGCCGCCGGAATGGTTGTTCATGGCCTATCTGAACCCGGTTTTCTATATGATTGACGGTTTCCGTGCTGGATTCATTGGCCATGCGGATGGGGACATTCTGACTGGTATTATTGTCGGCATTGTCATCAATGCTGTGTTGTTTGTGATCGCCCTGCGGATGCTGCAAACAGGCTATAAATTACGGCCATGACAACCGACGAGCCCAACGCCCCCGACACAACGGAAGCCACCAGCAAGCCAGAGGCGCACGGCCAGGAACCGCCAGCGGACCGAAATCTGGTCACAACCCTCGGCCAGTATTTTTTTAACACGGCGCCGTTATTGCTGGTCCTGACCATGTCATTTTGGGCGGCTAATGGGTTGTTGGGCAAATGGGTGGCCCTGACCGATGATCTGCCCCCGGTGGGCTTGGCGTTTTGGCGCTGGACCTTGGCCATGGTGTTGATTTTTCCGTTTGCCCGGCCGCATCTCAAGCGTGATTGGCCGGCGGTTAAAGCAGGCTGGTGTGGTGTCTTGATCCTGTCGGTGTTCGGTATTGGTGCGTTTAATACGTTGATTTATTGGAGCCAATATTCCACCAGCGCGGTGAATTTGTTCCTCTTAAACGCCGCCCTGCCGCTCTTAATTCCCGCCTTATCCTTTATCTTGTTTCGTGATCGGGTGGGCGCGCTACAAGCCGTGGGTATTGGTTTGGCCCTGATGGGGGCCGTAACCATCATCAGCACGGGCGACCCGGCGGTGTTGTGGCGCTTACATATCAACCCTGGCGATGCTTTGGTGCTGCTCGCCATGATCTCTTATGCGATCTATTCGGTATGTTTGCGGCTCAAGCCCGCTGTGCACCCGATGACCCTGCTGTTGGTGACCTTTTTTGTCGGTACCTTATTTTTGCTACCGCTTTATGTGTGGGAGCATTTGTATGTGGGCCCCATTAATCTCACGCCGAAAAGCTTGGTGGCGATCGGTTATGTGGCGATTTTCCCGTCTTTTCTCGCTTATCTGTTCTTCAACCGCGGGGTGGAGCTGATCGGCGCCAACCGGGCGTCGCTGTATTTTCACCTGATGCCGTTGATCGGCACGGTGCTCGCCTTGCTATTGTTTCAAGAGCCGGTTGATTGGTATCACGGGGTTGGGGCTGTGTTGATTATCACAGGGCTCGTGCTGGGCACGGGCCGCCTGGCGAAAAAGCATAACGGATAATGCGGTGGGCCAGGCCAGGGGACGGTTAAGGGTCGCCCTGGCCAAGCGGAAGATGTGATAATCGTGCTGCGGGTCACATTATCACCGCCAATCGCCCGTAAAGCATCTTCGCATTTGGCGTAATTCAGGGTACCGTAAATACGGCAAAAACGTGGCGTATGGCGATGGCGCGTTGAACAAGGCACCATTAGCCGCCTGGGAAGGCACACTCAATGACTGATCTCTCTGCAAAACCACCGGCAAAGGCCCCCGATGGCCGGATTATGAGCCAACAGAAATTCCGGCTGATCACCCGGAGTGACTTTGACGGCTTGGTCTGTGCGGTACTATTCCGGGAAATGGATATGATCGATGAGATCCTATTCGTGCACCCAAAAGATATGCAGGACGGCAAAATCCCGGTTACACGGCGGGATATCACCACCAACTTGCCATACACCGAAGGCGTTCATCTGTGCTTTGACCACCATGTGAGTGAGTTTTTCCGCAACGAAGATCGCAACAATCACATCATCGACCCGAACGCCGAGAGCGCAGCCCGGGTTGTTTATGAATATTACGGTGGCCGCATGCGGTTCCCGAATGTGGCGCCTGATATGATGCTCGCGGTGGATAAGGCTGATAGCGCCAGCTTTACCGAAGAAGAGATCCTCGACCCCCAAGGGTGGGTCCTGTTGAGCTTCTTGATGGATGCCCGTACGGGTTTGGGCCGGTTCCGCAATTTCACCGTGTCCAACTACCAGCTGATGCTGAAGCTCGTGGATATTTGCCGTGAGTATAAGGATGTGAACCAGATCCTGGCCCTACCAGATGTGGCCGAGCGGGTGGAACTGTATGAAGAACACGTGGAATCATACATAAACCAGGTTCATGCCTGTTCCGAGAAATACGACAACCTGATCGCCCTTGATTTACGCAATGAGGAAATCCTCTACGCCGGTAACCGGTTCATGATCTATGCGTTGTTCCCCGAATGCGATGTGTCGATGCATGTGATGTGGGGGCGGCAAAAACAAAACACGGTGTTTGCGGTCGGTAAATCGATCATTAACCGCAACAACCCCACCAATATTGGCAAGCTGATGTTGGAATATGGCGGTGGCGGGCATGAAGCGGCCGGAACCTGTCAAATAGACAATGACAAAGCCCCCGAAATTATGGTGGAATTAATCGATCGTTTAACCACCGATTGATGACTAAACAGCCATCAGTGGAAACCAAGCTATGCGGGTCCGAAAAATCATAAAACAACGCTGCCGCCGACGACTGGCGCTGACCGCCTTGAGCGTCGGGGTGGCCGGTCTGCGCTTTGCCATCCGCCAGCACCGACGACGACGACCTTCTTGATCATTACGGGGTATGCCAGCAACGCTAGGTCCCCCGGATTTTTCAAGCCGGTCAGCCCCTCTGAACCGGCTGTTTTATTTTTCAGGGCATTTTCAGTTTTCCGTAACGCCATGCCCTTTGATCACAAGGAAGTATTATACCATGTCCGTTGTTACGGCTCATCAATCCTCATCAATCAGCCCGGTCATGCCCACCTATAACCGCGCCGATCTCGCCTTTGACCATGGCGAGGGCTGTTATCTGGTGACCGGCGATGGTCAGCGTTATCTCGATTTTGCCGCGGGCATTGCTGTCAATGCCCTTGGCCATAACCACCCCCATCTGGTGCAAGCCCTGAAGGGCCAGGGTGAGAAGCTTTGGCATGTCTCGAACCTCTATCGTATCCCGGAGGCTGAGCGTCTTGCCCAACGGTTGGTGGAGCACAGTTTTGCTGACACCATGTTCTTGACCAATTCCGGGGCAGAGGCTTGGGAATGCGGGGTCAAGGTGATCCGCAAATATTTCAGCCATCAAGGCCAGCCTGAACGATTTCGGATTATCTGTGTGGACGGCGCCTTCCACGGGCGCACCATGGCCGGCATCTCAGCCACCCGACAGACCAAAATGATCGACGGCTTTGGTCCTTTGCTTGATGGTTTTGATGTGGTGCCCTTTGGTGATTTGGGGGCGATCGTATCGGCGATTGGTCCTGAAACCGCGGCCATTCATCTGGAGCCAATCCAGGGCGAGGGCGGTATTCGTCCGCTCGATGCCAGTTTCTTGCAAGCGGTGCGGGCGCTGTGTGATGAGCATGGCTTGCTGTTGTATTTGGACGAGGTGCAATGTGGCATGGGCCGTACCGGCAAGCTGTTCGCCCATGAATGGGCGGGTATAACCCCCGATGTGGTCAGCGCGGCGAAGGGTATTGGAGGTGGCTTCCCCTTGGGTGCCTGTTTGACGACCGCTGGGGCGGCCGCCGGTATGGTGGCGGGTAGCCATGGGTCGACCTATGGTGGTAATCCGCTGGCCAGTGCGGTGGGTAATGCGGTGCTTGATGTGCTGCTGGAACCTGGCTTCTTAGACCAGGTGGCTGATACGGGTGACCGTTTGCGGGCGGCCCTCACCAGTTTGCATCAACGCTTCTCAGTCATTGAAACCGTGCGTGGGGCTGGCTTGATGCTGGGTCTCAAGCTGACCGATCAGCTGGCGGCTGGTGATCTGGTCGCAGCTTTGCGTGAACGCCATCTTCTCACCGTCCCGGCGAGTGATAATACCGTACGATTGCTACCCCCTTTGATTATTGAACAAACCCATATTGATGAGGCATTGACCGCCCTTGAGGATAGTTTGGCGAGCCTGATGTCCACGACGAAGACCATGGAAGGAGCCTCCCCATGACAGCCTTAACGCCGAAGACAACGGGGCCTGATATGACGGGGTCTATGATGACCGGGCGGCATTTCCTTAATGTCCGTGATTTGAGCGGCGCCCAGCTGCGGCGGATCCTGGACCTGGCCACCGAGTATAAAACGGCACTCAAGGCCGGACGCACCAGCACCTCCATGGCGGGGCGAAGCCTGGGCATTATTTTCGAGAAGCCCTCAACCCGGACCCGGGTTTCGTTTGATGTGGGCATGTATCAAATGGGCGGCCACACGGTTGTGCTGGCCCCCGGTGACATGCATTTGGGGCGGGGGGAGACCATTCCCGACACGGCGCAGGTGCTGTCGCGGTATGTGGATGCGATCATGCTGCGGACCGATGACCCGAGCAAGATGCACGCGCTGGCAGCCCATGCCACGGTGCCGGTGATCAATGGCCTGACCGATGACACCCATCCATGCCAGATCATCGCTGATATCATGACCTTTGAAGAACATCGCGGCCCGATTGCTGGGCGGGTGATTGCCTGGACTGGTGATGCCAATAATGTGGCCGCTAGCTTCGCCGAGGCCGCTATCAGACTCGGCTTTGAATTCCGTATCGCTTGCCCTGCCTCGATGCCCCCGGCTGCCTGGCTCACCACTTGGCTGAAAAACCCTGGTGAGACGGCCACCGGTGGCAAGGTCACGGTGATGGAGGACCCGAAGGCCGCAGTAACCGGGGCCGATTGCGTGGTGACGGACACCTGGACCTCCATGCATCAGGAGGGTGATGGGCTGGACCGCCATAGTCTATTTGCGCCCTACCGGGTGGATGAGGCATTGATGGCGCTGGCAAAAGATGATGCACTGTTTATGCATTGCCTGCCGGCGCACCGGGGCGAAGAGGTAACCGATCCGGTGATGGACGGCCCGCATTCGGTGGTGTTCGACGAGGCTGAGAACCGCCTCCATGCCCAAAAGGGTGTCTTGCATTGGTGCTTGCTGGGTGATGCGTAATCGGGGTTATGCCGGGTTCAATACTCGGAACACTGGGGCTTTTGGACGATTTTCTTATGGAACCTGAATCTTCATCAGAACGACTACAAGCCTCCTTTGACCGCGACACCGACATCATCCAACCTTTCCAATTAGAAGCGACCAATTTGCGCGGGCGGATGGTCCGGCTGGATGCGGTCGTGGACGATATCTTAAGCAGCCATGATTATCCTATTGTGGTGGCGGATTTGTTGGCTGAGGCCCTGACCGTCACCATCATTCTTGCCTCTTCGCTCAAGTTTGAGGGCATCTTTACCCTGCAAACCCGTAGTGGTGGCCCGGTATCCCTGTTGGTGGTCGATGTGACCAGCGACGGTAAAGTGCGCGGTTATGCTAAGTTTGACGAAGAGCAAGTGGCCGCCCTGGACCAGGATGTGGAGGGGTCGATTGATGATCCAGAGGCGAACCCGCGCCCTAGCCACAGTGCTGGGCTGACCAAGATCTTGGGTGAGGGCTATCTGGCTTTTACTGTCGATCAAGGTGAGCACACGGACCGTTATCAGGGCATTGTGGAATTGGTCGGCACCAGCATCGCCGATTGTGTGGTGAATTATTTCAAGCAATCAGAACAGCTCGATACCGGCGTCTCGATCAAGGTCGACCATCATCATGGTCACTGGCGCGCCGGTGGTTTAATGCTACAGCGCATGCCGGCTGACCAGGAACAGATCATTAATCAGCGATTGGGCAATGATGAGGAAGATGGCTGGCGCCGGGCCATGGTCATGCTGGGGTCTTTGACCACGAAAGAAATGGTCGATCCGGCCTTACCGGCCAATGATTTGCTCTATCGTTTGTTCAACGAGGATGGCGTTCGGGTGTTCGAACGCCATGGCATTGCCCGCGACTGCCGGTGCAGTGAGGACAAAATTATGGCCATGTTGGTGAGCATGCCGCGTGAGGCCTTGGAAGACATGGCCGTGGATGGGGTTCTGGAAGTGACCTGTGAGTTTTGCTCTTATGATTATAATGTGCCGCTGACAGACTTGCCTGACGCCACGACCGATAATAAAAAGCCGTAATCTGTTACGGCCATATGTTTCCCGCCACTCATAGCCCCGATATCCCCATGGACACCCCGATCAATCGCCGCCGCTTTTTAACCACGGCCACAAGTTTTGCTGGTGGGGCCCTGATGGTGGCGTGTACCTCCACCCCGCCGGCGCCTGACCTACCGGTTCTGACTTTTGAGCAATTCGCCCCGATCCGTTTTGATGTGGCGCGGTTGAATGTGCGCAGTGATTATCAGCCCAAGTTCTTCCCGCCCCACGTGGAGCACAAATTGGTGCAGACACCGACAAAGGCGATGGAGACCTGGGCCCGGCGGCGCATCCAGCCCGTGGCGAATAATGGCGAAGCCCTCATGGTGATCCATGATGCGCGGATTTTGGAACAGCAAGTGGGTGGGGCCAAGCGGTTAGGGCCGTTTACCTTTGCCCAGCCCACTTACGAATACACCGCTAATTTCGCCGTTCGGATGGACGCTATCTCACCCTTCTGGGATTTGAGTGGTTTTGCCGAGGCCCGGGCCGAGGGCCGTTTGGTGCTTGATGATCAAAGCACGGTGGATCAGCGCGACCGCGCCTTGGTGATGTTGATGGAGCGGACCATTAACGATCTGGACCAGGCGTTTACGGCCCAGTTACAGCAAAACCTGAACGCCCTGATTGGCCGCTAATCACCTGATTATCGGATCACCGCCGCCAGAAATGCGGCAGCATCAGAACCAGGACCGTGAACAGCTCCAACCGACCCAGGAGCATGCCAAAGGCCAGCACCCATTTGGCGGCTTCGGGCAAGGGGTTAAAATTACCGGCGGGACCAATAATATTGCCCAGCCCCGGCCCCACATTGGAAATCGCCGTGGCCGCCCCCGATATGGCGGTGAGGAAATCAAGACCCATCAAGCCCAAAGCGGTGGCAAGCACGGCAAAGCTTAAGCCAAACATGGCAAAAAAGCCCATGACCGCCAGCGGCACATCTTCGGGCATAGGACGACGGTTGTAGTAAGGGATGAAGACCCCATGGGGCTGTAACAGCTTTAACAATTGGGTGCGGGTGACTGCATACAGCACCTGAAAGCGGAAAATCTTGATGCCACAAGTGGTGGACCCCGCACAGCCGCCCACGAACATCAAAAAGAAGAACGCGGTTAATGGAAAGGCGCCCCAACTGCCATAATCGGCGGTTGCATAACCGGTGCCGGTCATCACCGCGACCACATTGAAGGCTGAAAATCGCAGGGCGTCGCCTGGCTCTTCGTGGATGAAGTAATTGGTATACAGCGTCATGATCACAATCATGATCAGCAATATTCCAAAGAACCATTGCACCTGACGGTCGCGGAAAAGCTTTAGCCAATCCCCGCGCAACGCCAAGATCATCAGCACAAAGGGCAAGCCGCCCAAGACCATGAAGGTGATGGCGATACTGTCGATAATGGTGCTGTCATAATGGCCAATGGACCCATCACGGGTGGAGAAACCACCGGTGGAAATCGTGGTCATGGCATGGGCCACGGAATCAAAAGCCGTCATACCCGCCAGGCCATAACAGATCGCGCATAGCAGGGTGAGTGCCGTGTACAGCAGGCCGATTGATGAGGCCAGTTGGGCGGTGCGTGGCATCGCCTTTTCGGTGTTCTCTGAGCTTTCTAATTGGAATAATTGCATCCCGCCGATCGACAGCATGGGCAGGACTGAGATTGCCATCACAATAATACCAATGCCGCCCAGCCATTGCAGTATGGCGCGCCACAGCAAGATACCTGGTGGCGCTGTATCCAGGCCTGAGATCACGGTGGCCCCGGTGGTGGTCAGTCCGGATACCGCCTCGAAAAACGCATCGGTATAGGTAAGCTCAAGTTCGGAGAGCCGTAATGGAATGGCGGCGAAAAGACAGAGGCTCAACCACGCCAGGTTGGTCATCAACACGGCCTCACGGGCCAGCATGTTACCCCGTGATCCCGTACGGTTGGCGAGCATCAGCGAGCCACCCACAAAAACAGTGATGGTCGAAGAGGCGGCAAATACCTGCCAATCGGGGTTGGCAAACACCAAATCCACGATCGCCGGGATCAGCATGGTGAGCCCCAGGGTGGTTAGCAGAATGCCATTGATGAAAAGTACGAGCCGAAGATCAATCACCGGAATAAACCGTATCACCGCGTGGCCGGGTCTGCCCCATGGGCCACAAGATCACCCCAAGAAAGGCTAAAGTCGTGATGCTGTCCAGTGCTGATGCGTGAGCGTGTTGCTTCGGCTCACGATCTGTGGCGCAGGGGTTTTGGCGCTGGAGCACGGGTTTTGGCGCTGGCGCGAGGGTTGGGCGTTGAGGTTGCTTAATTAAGCCGTATGGCTTGATGGGGGCTGTCGAGGGAGAAGGCGGGGATTTCGATATCAAACATATCCCCCACATGGTCTTCCATCGTATAGGCGCCCGCCATGATACCGCTGGGGGTGCCCAGGGGGACGCCCGAGGTGTATTCAAAGGTTTCACCAGGTTCCAGCACCGGTTCCTCGCCCACCACGCCAGGCCCACGGACCTCTTGCACTTGGCCAAGGGCGTCGGTGATGTGCCAGTAACGAGCGCGCAGCTGCACCTTTTGGTCCCGAGTGTTTTCAATGCTTACGTGATAGGCCCAAAGATATTGGTCATCCTGGGGCGCGGACCGGTCTTCCAGGTATTCTGGTTGCACCGTCACCGTGATCTTGGCGGTCGTTTTTGTGTATTGATTCATTATTCTTGCTGTCTACCCCATTGGGCGGGGTCTGACAACTGCCATCACCGGTCCAGGATGGGGCAAGACCGGCGTGCTTGCATCAGGCACAAAAAAGGCCGGTCGCTGAACGACCGGCCTTCTTGTTTAGATAATCCGTTCCCTTAGCGAGCCGCTAAGGCAAACGGGTTTAGCGCAAGATGATTTCAGCGCGACGGTTTGATGGCTCACGCACACCGTCAGCGGTTTCAATCAATAGGGCCCGCTCACCACGACCAGATGTGGTCATTTGGTCAACCGTCACACCGCGTGAGGACAGGGCTTGCTGGACAGCAGCGGCACGACGCTCGGACAGGGCTTGGTTGTAGGCACGGGCACCAGAGGTGTCAGCGTGACCAACGATGTCGACCACAACGCCATCATCGGCGGCAATGGTGCGAGCGGCATTGGCCAGGATGCTGGCAGCGCTAGCTGGGATTTCAACACTGTCGAAACCGAAGAACACGATGAAACGCTCAGCACCAGCTGCGGTTGGGTTGGCGTTCAGCTTGTCTTCGATGGCGGCGATGGCAGCGGCGAACTCTTCACGGCAAGCGCGGATGTGGTCGAGCTGGAAGCCTTCTTCCTGTTGCTCGAGCCAGCAATCAAAACGAGTTTGAGCCACGGCTGATTCCGTTGGGAACAGGTTGCGTGAATCCCGGTTGAACACGGACATCAAACGACCGCGGGCGGCCTCAAGCTCACCCACACTAGCGGCATCGATGTGACGCTCGGATACTTCAGCAGGTGCCACAACCTCGCCAGATGCAGCCATCAGGCCTTTTGCGGCGTGGTATTGGGCATCACGGTAATCGAACATTTCGAATTGCTCGAAATTGGCGAGCTCGCGGTATTCAGTGGCAAGAGCGCGGGTGAATTCGCTGCCGACAGCGGCGGTGTCATTTAGGCGCTCAACGTCGTTGAGGCTGGTGGCTGCCGCACAACCGCCAAGGATGGCGATGGCCGCAAACGCCCCAATTGTGTTTTTTAACTTCATGGTCGTCCCCGATTTTTGAAGGTAGTGAATGCCCTTGCTAACACCAGCGGAACCAATGTCATTAAGGGCGGAAAAGATCAGCGAACTAATCCCCATAAGAAATGAGGTTATAACTCACCGTTTGGTCGAATGACCTAATTTGGCACCGACGCTATACACTAGTTGCTGTAACGGCGGCACTATATAAGATTTCTACGCCCCCAAAATGGTTGCCAAAACAAGGGAAATGCCGGGGTTTCACTGGCAATTGTTGCTTATTGGCAACTATGGTGTTGCCGAAATGTCGATAGGTTTCTGGCGAAAGCCAGCCTGTATGACTTGGCCAGCATCACTTATGAGCCACAAAGATACCCGCCATGAAGAGGCGAGATGCAGTTTTTAATCGCAATGTGGGCCGGCCCTGGTATCGTCGCGGCTTATGGATATTGGTTTGCATGTCATCGCGGAGCGGCCAGATCACGCGGCTGCTATCGAAGCCCTCACCGATCTTTCTTTCGGTCCAGCGCGCTTTACCAAAACCGTGTACCGGTTTCGGGATCAAATACCCCCCATTCGTCAGCTTGGCTTTGTTATCGAAGACGTCCATAAGGCGGTGGTATCGAGCCTGCGGTTCTGGCCAGCCACCCTGCCCAATGGTGAGGTCGCTGCCTTGCTCGGCCCTATATCTGTGGCTCCGTCATTACGCGGGCTTGGTTACGGTAGCCGGTTGATCCATCACGGTATTATGCGGACCCGGTCCCTGGGCTATCCCGGTATTATTCTGGTTGGGGATGCGCCTTATTATAACCAGTTTGGTTTTACCGGCACGGTGATGCACGGCTTACGGCTACCGGGTCCGGTGGATCGCAAACGTTTGTTGGGTATGGAATTCACGCCGGGTATGCTCGACCACCAGGCGGGTATCATTCAACCATACACACTGCCCGCCACCCATGAGGCTGAGGGCTGGTCCCCAGGCTCTACCGGTCGATAACAGCGAGTGATAGCAGCCTGCTTGGAGCTACAAGCTCGGCTAGGGTTCTGACTTATATCTTAAGGGTTTGAGCTGGTCAGGAATTGTTGCAGCGCCAGCAAGGTATCCGTTGGTGCTTCTTCGGCGACGAAATGGCCGCAATTCAATTCTTGGCCCCGTAGATTGCTGGCATATTGCTGCCACACCGCCATGACATCAAAGCGCTCACCAATGAAGCCCTTGCCCCAGAGCAATAGGGTCGGTTGCTCGATCAGTTTTTGGCCGAAATCAACCGCATCATCGGCCATATCGGCCGTGGCCCCGGCGCGGTAATCCTCACAGGTGGCGTGGATCGCCGCCGGATCAGCGAAACAACGCTCATATTCATCAATGGCCTCCGGGCTAAAGGCGTCGAAGTTTTGGGACCAGGCGGCTAGTTTCTGTCGGATCCACCACCCGGGGTCGCGGCCAATCATGGTTTCGGGAAAGGGTTCCGCCTGGGCCAAGAAGAACCAATGGTAAAACCGTGTGGCAATCGCTTGGTCTGTCTGGCTGAAAATGGCGTGGGTCGGGATGATATCCAACAAAGCGAGGCGGCGTACCCGGTCGGGATGATCCAGGCAAAGCCGGTGGCTGACCCGCGCGCCACGGTCATGGCCGATGAGGTCAAACCGCTCGATACCCAGCCCGTTCATCAGCCCGATTATATCGGTGGCCATTTGTCGTTTGGCATAGCGCCGGTGATTGGGATCATCATGATTGGCGCCACCAGCCGGCTTACTGCTGTCGCCATAGCCGCGCAGATCGGGCAAATAGACCGTGAAATTCTGGGCCAAATAAGGGGCTATTTCATGCCACATAATGTGGGTTTGCGGATACCCATGCAGGCAGACCAGTGGCGGCCCGGTGCCAGCTTTACGGTAGTGCAGTGATATATCGCCAACCTCGACCGTGTGGCTTTCGAAACTTGTGAGTAGCTCAGTCAAAACGTATGCAGGCCCGCCATTCTAAAGGGTCGCTTACCCGTCCTGTGCCCAGGGCTTGGTAAGTAACGACGGGGTTCTTGTGATCACCCCATCATGGCGTATAGCATAGCCTTAACCATGCTAAGTTGTCGCGTGATATATGAAAAACCGTTTTTCACAGCAGGCTAAGAAGCCTGGCTTTATCAAAACTGTAGCGCCTGAGGACTGGCCGTTGGGACCGGCTCTAACCCATCGGCCACTGGTTTGAAGTCGGCGGCGATTAGTTTCTGGTTAAACGCGCGCCAGGCGGCCTGTGCCCGGATAGGGTCCTTGATGTCGCCTAGCATTTGTTGCTGGAACTGGTCCCGGCGGATCATCCGTTCGATCCGTTGACGCAAATGATCCACGGTTCGCCCCGGCGGCAAGAGATTGCCCATACAGAAATCGACCATGCGAAAGGCTTGATCACGGAACTGGCTGGGATCGCCGGGTTTTTCACTCAAAAATCGTTGTTCTTCGATGTACTGCCAGATGGCTTCGTCGATGAGGCTCAGGGTGCTGCGACGCCATTCTGGTGGGGCTGGCATGCGCGCGATGGCGTCATGGGCTGCCTTGATGCGCGCGATCCGGGCTTGATGGCTCATATTCACGGGCAGCAACGCCATCATATCGACTGTTTGTTCAAGCGTCTCCCGGATCTCGGCGAGCAAAAAGCGTCGGAGGTCTGGGTCATCATTATGCTTGAACAAGATCGCCCAGTACAAAATCGCTAAGCCTGGCTGCTCTAGGATGGTCGCCACATGGCGTGCGGCGGCGATATCGTCATTGGACCCAATCTCGCTGTGTTTCGAAAACCGCCGGGTGACCGCTTGAACAAAGTCACTATCCTCCAGCAAACGATAATAACGGCCCGATGTCTCCACGATCATCCGGTACAAGGCATCATTGACCCCTTCATCTCGGGGCTCCAGGGCGATCAAATCATCAAGCCCTTGGTTGACCACGGCGATCAGATGTTGGCGCAAGACCGGTAATTGCCGCCGCTTGAGTGCCAGGCGCAGGCGAGCGATCGCAATGTTTAACATTTTGTATTTCGTGGGGCGTTTATGATCCTCGGTCATCTCCGCCCCTTCAGCCAGGCGCATAAGCCGAATAAGCCGCTCGCCGTCATTGCTGACCAGCCCGCTGATCTCGGTCACCAGATCGGTGCTGAAGAACAAATCAGCCAAATACATATCAAGCAGCGGCAGAAGGGTCGGATGCGCCCCTTGATCGACCAACTCCACGGCCCAGCAAAAACCATCGCTGCTGCCTTTGTACTGACCCGCCAAATCATTGAACGCGGCACCCAGCAAGCGTCGTTGATTGGCCAATTCCCGGGGTGGCATTTGTTCAGTGCCATCGAAAATCGCCAGGCGGTTGGTAAAGGTCTCCTGGATGTCATCGGGCTTATAATGATGCGGTAGGGCGCGGTTAATTTGTGGCAGCGCTTGCACCAGCTCCATCAAAGTATGCCGCCGGCGGCGACGTAACTGGTCGGATTTTCCCTGTATTCTGGCGGTTTGGTTGAT
>JBCCBF010000075.1:0-9698 GCA_039814445.1 Pseudomonadota bacterium | reverse complement strand
CGTTGCCGTCGTTTCACCAGATCGATGGATTGGCCTAGTAATTCGGCTTGTTGTTCAGCGAGGGCATCAATCTGGTCGGGGTCTTTTAGCCATGGCACATCAGGGTGCCGACGAATAGTACCGGTCGCACTGCATGGGGCGTCCAGTAACACCCCGTCAAAGGGGGTGTCCGTGTGCCAGGTTTTTGCGTTGGCGGTGATAGTCTCCACCTGGCGGGCTAAGCCTAACCGGCGCAGGTTTTCGCCTAGCCGTACTAAGCGCTCGCCCGATCGGTCAAGGGCAGTGACCTCAGCCCCAGCGGCCGCTAATTGGCAGGTCTTGCCGCCCGGTGCTGCGCAAAGGTCAGCAATCCGCTGACCCTTTAAATCATCGCCAAACAAGCGGGCGGGCATGGACGCGGCGGCATCTTGCACCCACCAATCGCCGGTATCAAAACCGGGCAGCTTGGTGATGTTACCGCCCACCGGTCGTCGCAGACTGCCATTGGGCAGGGGGGTGGCATCAAGCGCGGTGATAAGCTCGTCGCGCTTGGCGTTGGATTTGATGGTGATGTCTAGCCCTGGTTCTTGGCGATGGGCCACGGCCAGCTTGGCGGCGGTGGCTTTGCCATAATGCTCTTGCCAGCCTTGCCAGAGCCATTCGGGCGTATCGATGCCAGGCTTATCAAGCGTGGTGAGTAGGGCGTCACCCTCACGGGATAGGCGCCGCAATACGGCGTTCACCAGCCCTTTAACCCGGCTTAATTTACGGGCATCGGCCACGTCCAGGCTGGTGTTGATCGCCGCATGGGCGGGGGTCTCCAAAAACAATAATTGCGCCGCGCCCAAGCGCATCAGCTGGCGCACATCATGCTCGCGTAAGTCTTTGGGCCGGTCGAGACATGCTTCTAATAAGGCATCAAGGCTACCCGCCCGGCGCAATACCGTGAGCACCAAGCGATAGGCAAACGCCCGATCCCGAGGGCTGAGACGGTTGAAACCGCGATCTTGCTCTAGCCGCTCATCCAGGGGGTATTCCTTGACCAATACTTGGTTCAACAAATCCAGGGCCACGATGCGGGCATCAATCCCTGGCGCGCGTTCTGAATCAGCGTTGCGGTCGCTCGCGCCTTTATGTCCAGCGCGCGGCTTGCCCGGTTTATGGCCATCACGGCCACGGGGCTTGCCGCCACCCTTGGCGGGGCGGTCGGGACGAAAAAAGGTTGGGGATTTGCGGGGTCGATCACTCATAGGCCGGGTGTGTACCTGGTTTCTGACCCGGCGTCACCCCCTCCTCACCGCATCGGTGATGGCCGCACCCTATTGGCGTGGCGACAGGCCTGTGGGCAATCAAAGCCTCACCCGGCCCACGTTGCTAAAGTGTCAGCCGTCTCAACCCGTCCTGTTCGCCGGGATCGGGCCTGTGGTCTGGGGTGGGATTTAACGGCTATGCTAGGTCTGACCCATGTGTAAGACGCCCGATCACGAAGTAACCCCATAATCCGGTAAACCGATGGCTGAGATGGCAAGCGCTGACCGCTCTGATAACGATTTCTGCGTGATTGCGGCGGTGAATGATGAGGCGGTCTTGGCCCGGGATCTGGCGGCCTCGCCAATGATCGCCGAGGCCGCCTGTGACTTGGCAGTGCAGCGTGGTGCGAAAAATATTGGTACGGCTTATAACGCCGGTATTGCAGCCACCACGGCGCCTTATATGGTGTTTGCCCATCAGGATGTGTATCTGCCTTGGGGGTGGGACACCCAGCTTCGGGCTAGGATCACGGCGTTAGAGGCGGTCGACCCCGGCTGGGGCGTTTTGGGCCCGATTGGGCTGGGGGTTGATGCCATGCCCCATGGCACCGTGTGGTCATCGGGCGCGTGGCGGGAATATGATTACCCGGTGACAGGGCCAGTCCCGGTCCAAAGCCTGGATGAGCTGGTCTTGGTGATACGCCGTGATAGTGGTTTATGCTTTGACCCGCACCTGCCGCATTTTCACCTATACGGTACGGATATTGTGCAGATGGCCTTGGCGGCAGGCCATGGCGCGTATGCGGTGCATGCGCCGGTTATCCATAATAGTGACACATTAAACGGGTTGGGTAAGGGCTACTACGCAGCCTATGGTTATATGCAAGAAAAATGGCAACAGCGCTTGCCGATCAAGACGCTTATCGCCCCCGTTGATGCTGGGAAAAGCGGGCTGTGGCGGGCTCGTTTACGGGGGCTACGTATTGGCCTGCGGTATTGGAAGCGTCGATTATCGGGGGCCTTACCATCACCTCATCATGATCCCGCGCAGCTGGCGTCACGGTTGCGCTATGGGACAGCCTCTCAAGAGACGGTAAGCGAACACCCACCATGACCGTCATCCCACCCTTTATCAAAGGCGCAGGCGTTTTGTTTGCTGGTCATGCAGGCGGCCAGGTGTTGGGTCTGTTGCGTAATCTCATGGTGGCGCGTTTGGTGTCGCCTGAGGATTTTGGCGTTGCCGCCACTTTTGCTGCGTTGTTGTCGATCCTCGATGGCATCTCAGACATGGCGTGGGATAAGCTCTTAATTCAGGCCAAAGATGGCAACGACCAGGATTTAATGGCCAGTGTCCATGCGTTGAACCTTCTGCGCGGCATGGTTTTATCGCTCCTGTTGTTGTTCAACGCTGGGTTTCTAGCTGCGTTGTTTGGTGTGCCAGAGGCTGAAACAGCCTTCGCCTGGTTGGCCATCGTGCCCCTGGTTCGTGGCCTATCGCACCTGGATCCAAAGCGTTTTCAACGGGATTTACGGTTCACACCCGAGGTGGTGGTGAGCCTTACTTCCCATCTGATGGGGCTTGTTGTGGCGGTGGGGCTCGCATGGTGGCTTGGGGATTACCGTGCCATGCTCTGGGGCTTAGTCGCACAAGCCGTGGGCCATGCCATGATCAGCCAGCTGCTGGCAGAGCGCGGTTACCGGGTGGGGTGGAGCCGGCCGCGGCTTAAGCAAATTATGGTTTTTGGCTGGCCGTTGCTGCTGAACGGGATGGTGATTGCCATTGGCAATCAGGGGGATCGGTTGCTGGTGGGGGCGCAGTTGGGCATGGGTGACTTGGCCCTTTATGCCGCGACCGCCATGCTGATCAATGTACCCGGCCTGTTATTGCTCCGGGTCATGGGCGGGGCATCCTTGCCCTGGCTGGCCGCTTGCCAGGAAGACCGCGCCCTGTTTGTACAACGGTTCCGAACTCTTGGTGCGGCCCTGGCTGTCATCACGATCGTCACCTTTGTGCCGATGATATTGATCGGCACCGAGGTGGTTGTTCTGGTGTTTGGTGACAATTTCCGCGCGCCGGTACTGCTGATGGGATGGTTGGCGCTAGGCTATGGCTTCAAGCTGCTCAAGGCTTGGCCGGTGGCCACATCCCTGGCCCTGGGTGATACCCGTAATGTCCTAATCGGTAACGTGGTGCGCCCGTTGGGGTTGATCGCCGCGGCTTTGGTCTTGCACCAGGGCGGCGACATGATCGAGGCAGCGGCTGCTTTGGTCATCGGTGAGGTGATCGCCCTGGTCGTCTCCATTTGGCGGCTGGCCATGGTTTCAAAGCTACCCGTCTTACCCGAACTGGGGCTGATGATGTTGGCCACCTCATTTTGCGCGGCCGCTGTCTGGGTGTTGTGGTGGATGGGTGATGGGCTCGCCCTAACCACAGCGCTGATGTGGGCCATCGCCCTGACCGCCATCGGATCTTTGGTGGTGATCGCCGCCTCAATCCCGTTGCGTCAGCTTATCGGGCAGCAGGCGGCCCAATGGAAACGGCGCGCGTGATAGCGGTCATGGCCAGGCGGCTTTTTAGGTCGCCCGCCTCAATGATACTCCACCTTGCCCTGGGCCAGCACATGCCGGACCGGTAACCACGCCTGTATCGTAGAGGTAAGCAAGCCGCTTAACGCATTAATTGTTTTGGCTAAATCTTGTTGCCGCCCCTGCTGCGACAGATATTTTTGGGCATCCTCCATCATGGCAAACAGGTTCGCCATGTTGTTCAGGTGGTGAGATTCGATCCATTTCCCCTGTTCCATGACATCCTCAGATTGCTTCATCTGGATGGCAATGCTCATGTTATCAGCGTGATGCCGCCATTCGGCCAATGGTTCGGCGATAAACTCACAGCCATTCATCAACAGCCCGCGAAACGGGAAAACCCGGTCCAGATTACGGGCGCCGAGTTTCACTGGCCCAAACGTATCTGTAAGCTCACGATGCCAGGACAGCCCCACACCAAAACACGCGGCATTCACGGCATCACGCAGAAAGTGATCGAGGGATAATTCGAACGGCGATGCCGGTGCCGGTGGGTGGATGTTACCGGGCTTGCCATCGGGGGTGATGATCCGTGCTTGATTGGTGATCACGGTGGCGCCGGTTTGTTGCCACCGCTCCACGACACGTTTTACCCGATCTGGGTGCTGGATATCATCACCACAAACCAAAACTATTAAGTCACCAGTCATTCGTGGTGTGAGATTGGTAAGGTGTTCTAAATACTGGTTTTTCTCATTGCGGTTGAGCAGAACATCGTTGGGACCATCATAGGCAGCGACGAGCCGTTCCATGATGTCGAACGTACCGTCTGTGCTGCAATCATCGGATAAAATGATTTGCATGGGCGCGTAATCCATGGCGAGGCAAGAGGCGACCGCTTCCTCGATAAACGCCTCATGATTATAGGCGATCAGCACAAGGCTTACGCTAGGCGCAGGCCGCATAGGGGGCGTGGTTGATGGAGTCTCTGACATGCGGGCGGCTTTCGTTGTCTGTCGTTATTTAACGGGAGGGGGGGAGCGTTTGGTGCACAGCGTCGATGACACGGTGCATCGCGGCGGCTTCATAGCGGTGGTCGCAGGGCAGGCCCACCAGGCGCTGGGCTAGATCATGGGCGGTGCTGAATTCTGGATTATCCTGTGGCGCGGGGCTATGGGCCCAATAGCGGGGCACAAATACCCCTAGATCGGCCATGCCTGCCACAAAGCGTGCGGCATCGGGGACCAAGATGGGGAAGCAGAACGGTACCCAATCGGGGGTCAGGTCCTCGGGCCAGAGCGCGTGTGTTGATAGAGCCTCGGCCAGGGTTCGGTAATTCTGATGCCGGCGCTTGATCACCATCTGGGCATCGATGCGGGTCAGCAGTGCCGCTGATAACCGGCTGATTGGGTAATCACCGATTAAGGCATTGGCCTCGGCATCCTGATAATCGGCATACCATTGACCATTAAAACGCGCCGCTGGATCCTCACCCCGCGCTATCACGGGTGACATAAAACTAATATTTTGTAGAGGTTTGAAGGCTGGTGCCAGGTCAGGTCCCAGGTCAGGCATTGGGGCGGAAGAGGCGGCGGCGGATTTATAGCCGACCAGCAAACCCCCATCGGGTACACCAACCATCTTTCGCGCGCTATAGAGCCGCCAGGGGGCTTGTGCTGGCTTGCCGGTTTCGATGGTATGGGCCCCGTCTTCAATCACCAGGCAATCCTTGGGCACGCAATCCAAAGCGGTACCGAGAACGGCGGGTTTGCCAAAATAGTTCATCAGCACCAGGGCATCATGGGCGTCCACCGCGTTAAACGCATCCGCCGCCACCGCTAAATCAGGGGTAATAGGGTAGTAAGCGATGGCAATCCCATGGGCCTCCAACGCGGCTGGTAAGCTGGGGCAGGTATAGGCCGGCAACCAGACAGTGCCATTGGGCGCACGTGCTTTAATCAGATGCACAAGCGCGCTGCGGATATTGTGAAAGCCCAAAGCGACGGGCGCATCACCCACCCAATGGTGCAGCAGGCTCCTAGGTGGTTTGGGCAGGGTGTCGAGATCCAGACCCATAAACCCGCCAACCGGCCCTGTCACGCCCGCATCGTCACGGATCCAGGCCCGAAGATCGGCGCAGATTGTCGCCTGGGAGGGTGATGGGGCCATCTCTGTCATACCGGTCAGGCAGGCTCACCGATGGCATAGATCGAGGCACATAGATGGGGCCATTCTTTACCCAACTGATAACAGCCCTCCATAAAATCATCGGAGATCAAGTCACCACCCATCAACGCATTGAGCTGAAAATTAGCCAGTGGCTTGAAGAAAATCCCGCCGGATTGGGCGATTTTTAGGCCGCCATCAATGGCGTCTTTGCACAGGGTGTCCAGCTGATAGACCCGGCGATGCCCAGCCTCCACATCCGCAGCTGACAGATCGCCTAGATGGCTTAACACGCCCATCTTGACCGCGATCATGCGCGATGCGGCGTTCCCATTCGGCACCGCCAGGAACAGCCGACCGGTGGGCGTTAGCAGATCGCGCAAATGTTTGATCACCGCCACGGGATCGATCAGGTGCTCCAGCACATGGGTGATCACAATGTTATCGAAACGCTTGGCGGGTTTATAATCCTCCACCATGGTCCGCACATAATCGATTGGTTTATCGCCCGTGCGGCGGCGGGTAAACTCAATGAACTCGGCCGTTGCATCGACAACGGTTAGGTCATCGAAAACGGTCGCCAGCATGGTGGTTTGATCACCGTGGGAACAGCCAATTTGGAGGCAACTGCCCTCACGCCAAAAGGGCTCAAAACTACGCATCATGTAATCGCGCATGATGATGTCGAAGGGCGCTTCATGGTCGTAGGCTTCACCGATTTCTTGCAGCTTGGCTTCTTCCAGGGCGTGGGCGTCATCACTCATTTTGCGTGTTCTCGCGTTCGTCAGGGGTGTTGATTGGCTACTGTGATGGTCGTGGTGCTATCGTCGCGTTGCGATGGTCTTGGTGTTGTTATCTCAGTACAGGCAGGCGGTTGGTCAACGTTGGTCGGATCGGTAGGTGCGGTATTCAGCCGGTTGGTAATACTCATCCAAATCTTCCGCCACCCGGGCGTGGTAGCCATATAATTGCTTTTCCACATCCGACATTTGCGCCGCAAACGCGGTCGGTAAAAACCGCGGGAAGTCGATTTGTGGTTTGATATAGGGGCGTGCAAAGCCGATGGTGATGAGCCGGCGCACTTGATCGGTCGTGTTCGCCCCGGCGGCATGCCACATATGGCTATCAAAGATAATCACATCTCCCGCCTTGCCCTGGACCTGTTCCGCGTATTTGAAGAACACCTCATCACTGGGTTTTTCTTGCAGCCATTGGGAGCCGGGTAAGATATGCGTCGCCCCGTTCTCAGGGGTGAAATCGTCAAGCAGCACCATCATGTTCAGCATCATACGATGGGGGCCGGTATAGCCCCGCACATCCCGGTGCACGGCGCCCACATACTTATCGCTGTCTTTGGTGTTCAGAACGGCCCCTACGGAATTGAGTACATATTTGCCGTGATTAAAATACCGGTCGAGATAGGCGGCAAGGGGATGGGCTGCCACGAAACGGTCGATGGCGGTACCGTCGCCCACAATGTGATGGGCGGTGCCTTGCATGCCATCGCCCACGCCATTGGCTATTTGTTTGGCCCGACGCTTTTCATACTGGGCCTCAAGGGCCTGGCGTATCTCATCCAAAAAGGGTTGGTTTATGACACGGGGGAAATGAAACCAGCCACGAACGCGCATCATGTAATCGAATTCGTCTAAATCGATTGCTGCCACCGCCAGCCCGTCTTGGGGTGATTGTCCGCCATCCATCATCTTATTCCTTTTGGCATCCGGTAACGCGGGAAGAAATCGCCCTCACAACCGGCCGATAATTCATTATAGCGTTTTTTATCAAGAACGATGCCAACAATGTGCGATTGCATAGTCCCGGTGGCAAAGGAGTTTTTGAACTTGGCCAAGCCATGGGATGGGTCATCCTGATGCCCTGGCGCACCGCCCAGGTTTAGCAATCGGCAACCTCGTTCTTGCCCGAAAAACCGCAGCGCATAATCGTAAATCGCGTATTGGCTCATGGTGCGATAACCATCATGGTTGACCCCGGCTAAATGCACATAGGCGATACCATCATGCTCTAAAAACAAGACCATGGCGTTAATGCCGGCATCCCCATGGGCGGCGAGACAATGCAGACCGGTGACCGAGGCTAAGGCGTCAAAGGAGGCCGCAGAGAACTGGGCGCCCACGGCCACATCATGGCGGGTCATGAGCTGTTGATACAAAGCAACCCAGCGCGACCGTATGGTGGGGTCATTGAAATCATGGGCTTGCACCTCAACCAAGCGTTGGGATTTGCGCACATCACGCCGGGTTTTCTTATCGTATATGGCCTCATGGGTCCCCCGGCTTAGGTCAAATTCATGCACAAAATGAGCCTTGAACGGTGCGATATGGGCGTCTTCAATCGTCCCATCCGCCCAGTGAGGCGGGTGGCAGGGATCGGTCACAGCGGTAAACGAGACGGCACCGCGATCGGCCATAAAGGCCAAGCCAGCTGGGATATCAAGACCGGTCGGAAACGGGGTGATAGGGTAGCTGCCAGCGATATCCCAGCCACCGTTGGGGGTAATGGGCCGCTCAATAACCGCCATCTCCCAAACGCGGATATCAAGGATTTGCCGCCCATCTTGGGCATTCGTCGCCGCATAGGCGGCTTGTACATAAGGGTGCCGTGGCACGGGTTTCAAACCAGGCTGTGATGGCTTGCTCATAACCGTTTAAAGTCGCGGGCTAGCAAGCCCATGATGAGGGTGTCGACCACCGTGCCAAAGCGATGGCACCGTTCCCGTTTGATGCCTTCTTTAACAAACCCGAAGTGCTCATAAAGCGCTTGTGCCGCTTGGTTGTCGGCGTAGAGTTCAAGCTCAACACGGCGCAGGCCCAGATCATCAAATCCATGGCGTAAGATCGCATCGGTAGCTCGCTTGCCATGGCCCTGGCCGCGGTCATCCCGCGCCCCGATGATGATGTGATAACTACCGAACCGGTGGGTCCAATCAATCTCGGTCAGGCTCACCATGCCGACTAATGGCCCTGTTGTCTCAGGCGCGCCCAGGATTGCCAGCCGCACTGCGTTCTGGGTGTTTGTCAGCCAACCCCGCATATACTCTAGGCTTTCAACCTCAGAGCGGATCCGGTAGGGGCCGACAATATGGTTGTACACATCCCGATCCTGAAACCAGCCATGGATCGTGGGTAGATCCGTTTCTTGTAACGGCCGGACAGCCATATCCTGTTCAGTCATCAGCATTGTTTTAGCGTATTAGCGTTAACGGGCTATGGTAAGGAGCCCCGATAGGGTAGCAGACCTGATAATCGCGTTACCATGGAACATTCGCTTGTGCCCCAAAACCCACCACGGCCACGCAAAGAGTACACACATTTCAGCGCGGCCGCGTTGTTATGGGACCACGAGGGGCGTGTCTTATTGCAAGAGCGCGAGGATAAGCCGGGGGTCACGTATCCTGGGCTCATGGGGTTGTTTGGTGGTGCCATTGACCATCACGAAAGCCCGGCTGATGCGGTGAAACGGGAGTTGCGTGAGGCTTGACCTTGAATTTGGCCCCGCGCTTGACCCCTTATCCGTCTATGGGGCCCAGCCAGTGTTCTTGTACGCCGCGGAATATGATTTAAGCCAGGTGGCAAGCAACCCGGCTTTGGCCTATCGCTATGTTTTTACAGCGTGCTTGTCAGACGCCCAAAAGGAACGCTTAGTCTTGCGTGAGGGGGCCGCCATGCATTGGCTGTCAAGGCAGGATTTAGCCCGTCAATTAGACCGTGTTCTGCCCTTGGATTTACCCATTCTTAGCCATGTGGTGCACCATAT
>JBCCBF010000315.1:0-3312 GCA_039814445.1 Pseudomonadota bacterium | reverse complement strand
ATCATCCAGCGCCACATCACCCACACAAGACACAGAACCAGAACCCGCACCAGCCCCCGCCGCAAATGCACCAAGCGCAAACTCAAACTGCGACAGCAAACCAAAAACCGTCGACCCATCGAAAAGGGCGGTACGGTATTCAACGGACAGCTCCAAACGGTCCGACTTATCACGTAAGTATAGGATCAGATCACGTTTAGCCTCGGGTGCGCGAAGTTGCATATCACGCAGGCTAAAACCGGCGCGGGCTTGTGAGGCTGGGTCAACGCCCGTCAGCTGGTCATCATGCCAATCCACCAGCATGTCGGCGAAGGGCATATGCCCTGGCTCTGTGGGGGGCGCAAGCTCTTCAATCAATTGGCTAAGGGGGTAGTCACTATGGCCCAAAGCCTCGGAAATGGTAGCGGCACTCGCTGATATGTGTTCGTGGATGCTCGCTGATAAGTTGACCCGCTGGCGGATGATCGTGGTGTTCACAAACAGCCCGAACATGTCTTCAGTCTGCGCCAGGTCGCGCCCGGCGGTGACCATGGCCAGGGTGACCTCATCTTGCTGTCCTAGCCGTGCCAGCACGGTTTGCAACGCCGCCATGGTGAATTGGAACAAGCTCACATTGTGTTCGGCTGCGGCCAAACGTAGGCGTTCTAAGGCACTGCCGGTGATATTTTGCTCAACCCAGGCAGCGCTGGCGGGCGTGTCTGGTCGGCGCTGGCCATTAAGCGGTAGTATCAATGGTTCTGGAGGGGGTGATAGGGTTTTATGCCAAAACGCACGGCTCTCACTGGTTGTGACGGTATCATCAGATTGAGCCTTGGATTGGGCATAATCGGCATATTGCCAGGTCGGTGCAGACCAATGCGCACCATCATAAGCGGACCAGAGAGCCTGCATGAACAAGTTGAGAGACCAGCCATCGAAAACCAAGTGATGGAAGCTAAAGACAAGTGCCCAATCATCATCACCAAAGTGATACACCCCAACCCTGAGTAGCGGCGGTGTTTTAAGATCAAAAGGCTGGGCAATTAGCTGGTCAGCCCGGGCCTTTGCGGCGGCGAAGGGATCAACTTCATGGGTCAATTCAGCCCGATCGATGGCAAAGCTCACCTGGGGTAAGATCATCTGGTTCGGGCCATCGCCGGTATCGACAAAGCCCGTCCGCAATATTTCATGGTGATCGATCAAGCCCTGGATTGTGGCTTCTAGCCGTTCGGGGTCCAGATGACCGGTGAGGCGATAGCCACCAGGAATGGTGAAGCTGCTATCCCGGTTTAATAGGGCGGCTACATAGATCTCCAGCTGGGCGGGGGTGAGTGGGATTGGCTCCTCTCGGTTTGCCCGGCGCAGTGGGCTTGCAGTGATCGCTGTTGCTTGTGCTGCCTCGGCCTTGGCGGCCATGTTACGCAGGGTGGGGGCCGCAAAGACATCACGGACGGTGAGGGTTATGTCGGCGATCTCTTGTAAGCGCCAGACCAGCAGATTGGCCTTCAAGGAATGGCCGCCGAGGGCAAAAAATCCATCATCTCGGCCGACCGTTTCGCAGCTCAAAACATCACGCCATACCGCCGCGATTTTCTGCTCCATCACGGTTGCGGGCGGTTCAACGCGGGCCGTGAACAGTGTTGCGTCGGGCGTTGGCAGGGCGTTTGCGTCGAGTGACTCATCGACTAGAATGATCGCCTCAGGGCATTGATCGGTAGGCAGCTGTTGTTGTGTGTAACGCTGTAGTTTTACGTTTAAATGAGGCGTATCGCTTTGTGGTTGTACAAACGCAACCCGCCGCGTGGCACCGGCACTATCGGTCACGGTTGTCATCAGGACGTCTGCCACCTGGTCATGATCGCGCAAGACCGCCTGCGCGGATCGGCGAGGCAACGGATCAGTGACTTCGATCAAGGCAAGCTCAGGGTCGTGGCTCATCCGGTTTAGACAAGCAGCAAAATCCCTGGCCAGCTGATCAATGGTGTCTGGGTTAAACAGATCGGTGGGGAAGTCGAGATGACCCTCAATACTGCCATGCTCTGTTTCGGCCAGGCTTAAAGCCAGATCATATTTGGCGGCGAGTTGCGCCTGGTCGAGGGCGGTGATGGTACAGCCCGCGAGACTAAAGCGCTCCACCGATTGATCCTGCATGGCAAAGATCACCTGATAGATCGGTGTGTGGGCGAGGCTTCGGGGTGGGTCAACCGCCTCCACAATCTGCTCAAACGGGGTGCTTTGCCGCTGCAAGGCCCAGAGTAACCGCTCTTTCAGGCGGTTGATCACCATCGCTGTATTGGGGGCGCCAGTCAGGTCACAGCGGATGGGTAAGGTGTTAACAAAACAGCCAACCACGGCCTCCGTCCCAGGATCGGTGCGCCCGGAAAACGCGGTACCAATAACCACATCAGCCTCATCCGCCACACGGCCTAAACACACGGCGAGTCCAGACAGCAAGACGGTATAAAGCGTGGTATCGTAGCGCCCGGCTACTTGTCGGCAGCGGTCCGCCAAATCCTTAGGCAGAGACACCTTGATCCGTGCCCCATTATCCTGCCGGTACTCGGTGGGCGGTCGGTCAAAGGGCAGCGATAACCGCGGGGGAATGCCCGCGAGCTGATCAGCCCAGTCTTTTAGCTGCTGGCTCTGTTGCGCAGAGGCGGGTTGCTCAGCCTGCCACAGCGATACATCCATATAGCTTAAGACCGGCGCGGCGCGCGTAGCTTCAATCAGTGTCGGGGGTTCATAATAGCGCGTGAGTGTGTCTAGGATCAGCGCTACGGATTGCCCATCGGCGGCTATATGGTGCAAGGTCAACAGCAGCAACCACTCGGCCTCGCCCAACTGATACAACCCTACCCGCAAGGGTAGGTCTTGCATCAAATCAAAGGGCTGTAGGGCTGCGTCGATCATCAGTTGCTGAACCTGATCGGCGCTGGCCGTAACGATATTTAGGCTGATCTCGGCATCAGGATCGATGACCGCGATGGGTTTCCCATCTTCCCGTGCCACTTTGGTCTTTAGCGCTGGGTGTTTTGTGGCGAGTGCGTTTAGGGCTTGTTGCAGTCGGTTGGTGTCGAGCTTGCCTTTGAGATGGAAGGCGGCGGGCATGTTGTAGGCGCTCGATTGCGGGTCGAGGGTCTGCAAGAACCATAGCCGCGCCTGGGCGGGTGATAGGGGCGCGGTTAAGCGGCCCGTCGGCACTGGCCTGCTAGTCGCGGCGTCCTTTGCCCCATCGCCCTGCCATTGTTGTTTGAGCTGTTGTGCGAGGTCTTTGAGGCGCGGGTATTCGAACAGGGTGGCGAGGTCGGCGGTGCTAGTGGCGCTGGTGGTGCT
>JBCCBF010000151.1:0-6728 GCA_039814445.1 Pseudomonadota bacterium | reverse complement strand
CGGGGACAACCACCTCATTCGCAACATGAGGCGCTCCATCGGAGGTTCGTGCCTCGTGGTTCGCTCCTTTAATTGCCGTAAGGCGCTTTGTTTAACACATCCTTATTGAGGGGTATGGCCATGAAAAAGGCACTTCTGCTCGGCACCTCCGCTATTGTTGCGGCTGGTATGTTTGCCGGCACCGCCCAAGCTGCTGATCCAATCGAGATCAAAGTTGGCGGTTTTATGAACCAGTGGTTCGGTTACCAAGACAACGATGATCCTGCTGGTGTTGACACCCAGGACTTCGAGCAATGGTCGAACTCTGAAATCATCTTCAACGGTAAAACCACTCTGGACAACGGTCTGGAAGTCGGCGTTCAAGTTCAGCTTGAAGCCAACACCAGCGGTGACCAGATTGATGAGAGCTTCGCTTTCGTCGAAGGCTCTTTCGGTCGCTTCGTGATCGGTTCTGAGAACTCAGCTGCTTACCTGATGCACTATGCTGCACCAAACGTTGGTCTGCCGGTCAACTCTGGTTCACAAACTCAGCACATCTTCAACCCAACTGGTTCCAGCGTGTTCCGTAATGTTTACGGTTCTACCTTCATCGAGCCAGGCGGTGACAACGATGGTCAGAAGATCACTTACTTCACCCCACGCTTCTCCGGCTTCCAATTCGGTGTGTCTTACCTCCCCGACGTGGACCCAACCGGTGGTGACCGTAACGCTCTGACCACTGAGCAAGCTTCTTACCACAACGGTTTCTCTGTTGGTCTTAACTACGTGAACAGCTTCAGCGGTTTCGACCTGGCTGCTTCCGGTGGTTACTACTACGCCAGCGAGCCCGATGGCACCAACTTTGACGAATTCCAGGCTTTCAGCTTGGGTCTGAACGTTGGCTTCGGCGGCTTCACTCTTGGTGGTTCCTATGCTGACACCACCGACGGCACCCGTGCCGGCGTGAACAGCACCGAAGGTCACGGCTTCGACGTTGGTCTTTCTTATGAGACCGGTGCTCTTGGCTTCTCCGTCACCTACTTCCACGGTGAAGTCGAAGGCGACACCACCATCAACGGCGATGATGAGCACGACAGCTTTGCTGGTTCCGTCTCTTACGCAGTTGGCCCAGGTGTTAGCGTTATCGGTACCGTCGGTTACAGCGACTTCGAAGGTGAAGCAGCTGGTAATGGCGACGACAACGACGGCTTCTACGTCACGACCGGTCTGGCTCTGTCCTTCTAATTTTAGAAGCGACCGACGACAGACAGTCGATCTAATAAGCGAGGGTGGCTCGATACTGAGCCACCCTTTCTTTATGGGCGATCATTGATGACAGAATAAATAAGCCCGACGAGAATCTCTCTCGCCGGGCTTATTTCTTGGAATAGATCGCGTTGAAGCAGGCTGTGGTTTTATTCAGCGGCGACCGTTTTGCTGTCTTGCCATTCGAATGGCTTGAACGCATCGTTGAGCGGGGTGTGGGCGAAATGGTTGGTGTAATTGGATAACACCTTGAGACCCACCAGGGTGACCACTTCGAACACATGGGCTTTGTCATAGCCTGCGTCCAAGAACGCTTGCGTATCCCCATCATCCACCCAGCCACGCTGGTCGATCACCTTGTACGCAAACTGGCGCAGGGCTTCGATCTTGGCATCCGCTAGCGGCTGTTCATCGCGCAGGGCCTCGATCACGTCATCGGGGACTTTCTGGCCCTTGGAGATCGCCGTATGGGCCGCCACGCAGAAGGTACAGCCGTGATAGGTATTGCCGGTGAAGAACACCACTTGTTGCTCGGTGGGCGTCAGCGTGCTGTTCTCGGCGATGGTCTGGCTCAGCTGTAAATAAGCCTTGAGGGCCAGAGGCGATGCCGCCTGGGCGGCATAGAGGTTGGGCACAAAACCAACCTTTTTAGCAGCACCCGCCAGGGCTTCTTGTGACGCCTCAGGCGCGCTGTCGACGGTGTGGAAGGTAAAATCAACCATGATAGGATTCCTTATGCTTGGGATTGAGCAATGGCTCACTGTTACCCCTGCACTTGGGAAACCATGGCGTCATCCGCAACCATGCAGCTGATCGCGTGGTGGTAAACTGACTGTGAGGCCCTAACTGGCCGCAGGAATCATCAACTGCTCGCGGATCACGGCACGCATATCATCCGGCACGGGCACCGGCCGGTGCGTGGCCGCATCCACATAGACATGGATAAAGAACCCGGCGGCGGCTGCTATCTCTTGGCCCTGTTTGAACACGGCCAGCTCATAACGGATTGAGGAATTCCCCAACCGGCTGACGGCGATACCCAGATCGAGCCGGTCTGGGAAACTGACGGGGGCAAAGAAGCGACAGCCGGTTTCCACCACCAAGCCAATCACGGAGCTGGTCTCCGGCTCCAGCACATCGGCCTCGATCAGAAACCGGTTCACGGCGGTGTCAAAGAAACGGTAATAGGCCGCGTTGTTTACATGGCCATACATGTCATTGTCAGCCCAACCGGTCTCAATGGTCTCGAAATGCCGGAAGGCATGACGGCTTGGCGGCTCCGCCCGCTGCATGGTGGTTTCAGTCATGGGAGGTGTCCTTCTAATCATAAGCGTGTCATCTCGCCCGCAAAACGGGATCTCGATAAGCTGGCCCCTTGCTTCGATCATCGAGATTCCGGCTTTCGCCGGAATGACGTGCTAAACGTCAGACTAAGCTGTGCCTGTAACCGCCAATAAAGCCACGCACCTAATTTAGTGCTCCGTAATCAACCACCGTGCCCAGTCACCAAACCAAGCCAGGCCCCGCTTGGGGCCTAGAGCGCTGCTTGGTAGATCGCCAGCGCGTCATCCTGGGTGATTTCGCGGGGGTTGTTAACCAAGAGGCGGGTTTGCACCATGGCGTCTTCGGCCATACGGGGGAGGTCGTTGTGGTTGATGCCCACTTGGGTCAGCTTGCGGTCGATCTTGACCGCTTCGGCTAGCTCGTCCAGGGCGTCGATCAACACCTGGGTCAGGGCTTCGTCGCTGCCTTCCGCCCCAGGCTTAAAGATCGGCGCCAATTCGGCGTACATCGAGGCGGCGACGGGCGCGTTGAACCGCAGCACATGGGGCAGGACGAGCGCGTTCGACAGGCCGTGGGGCACGTGGAAGATGCCGCCGATGGGATAAGCCAGGGCGTGGACCCCAGCGCATGGCGCGTTGGCAAAGGCCTGGCCCGCTAGCATCGAGCCGAGCAACATATTCTGCCGGGCTTCCAGATCATCACCGTGCTCACACACCCGGACCAGATTACCCGCCAGCAGGCGCAGGGCCTCTTTGGCCAAAGCATCAGAGATCGGGTTCTTTTTGATCTTGGTAGTATAGGCCTCAATCGCGTGGACCATGGCGTCAATACCCGTGGCCGCCGTGTGTTTGGCCGGCAAGCCCACGGTCAACGCTGCGTCCAAAATCGCCATATCAGCGTAAAGTGGCGGGGCCGATACGCCCATTTTCGTGGTTTCACCCGTGGTTAGGATCGAGATCGGTGTCACCTCTGACCCCGTACCCGCCGTGGTGGGGATCTGGACCAGGGGCAGGCGGCCGCCGGTTACCTGGTTCACCCCATACATTTCCTGTAATGGCTGGTCGCTAACCGCCAGGGCGGCCACGATCTTGGCCACATCCATGGAGGACCCGCCGCCCAGGCCAATGATCAGGCCGATATCCTGGTCCTTGACGATGCTGACCGCTTCATGGGCCAGGGCCTCGGGCGGGTCTGCCACCACCTTGTCGAACACAACCGCGGAAAAACCGGCCGCCGTCAGGCTGTTAAGGACTGGGGCCACGACCCCGGCATCCACCAGCCCTTGATCAGTGACCACCAGGGTATGGCGGGCGTCAACATGATCGACCAGGCGCGAGCCTAGTTTTGCCGCACAGCCAGTCTCGCTGATGATGTGCGGCACCGTACGGAATTCGAAAGACATAGGAGTGTTGGACACGGGAGCGTTGGACACGGAAGCGTTAGACACAGGCGTTTTCCCTGAAAGTTTTGGTTCTTAAGACTAGTTGCGTTACGTTAAATCGCCAAGCGCAGACGGACGCAAGCATTAGCGGCGTGGCGCGCCCAAAAACCCCCGCCAGCCTTGGGCTGGAAACCGCACCTGCATGCGCCCTTTTACAGTATCCGTGTGAACAGCCCCCTCCTGTAGCCTCACGTAAACTCCTCGCCTCGCCATGGTCAATCACTCCCCAACCACTGAAGAGTTACGCGCTTTCAAGGCTCTCTTGCCGACCGCCTGGAGCCATCATTCCAGCAGCAAGTGGACACAAGAAAACCCGGCTGCGGGTCAATGCGGCGTCACGGCCCTGGTGGTCCATGATTTGTTCGGTGGGACAATCAAGAAAACCCTATGGCACAGCCCAGCGGGGGATATCTGGCATTTTTATAATGTGATCAATGGCGCACGCTAGGATTTTACTGATAGCCAGTTTGACGACCCCTTGGTTTATACAGACGAGCAGAGCAACCGGGACGAAGCCTTCAGCGACACCAATGCCGCGCAGTACGACCATCTGACCAAAGCCATCGCCAGGGCCCGTAACGCTCCATCATAAAAGACGACACCATCATAAAATAAGAGGAAACACCCGCCCATGCGCACTGATACACTGACGCTTGAAACCCTTACCTTCCAGCGGGATGAAGCCAGCCAAGGGGCGGTGGCCATTGTCACCATTAACCGGCCCGAGGCGGCAAACGCACTAAACGACGTCATGTGCCGGGATTTACTCACGGTGGCCATTGCGTGTGATGAGGACCCGAGTATCAAAGCTGTGCTGCTGACCGCCGCCGGGGATACCATTTTCTGTGCGGGTGGTGATTTGACCGTGTTTGCCAAGGCGGGCCCCAATGCTGGGGCCATGGTCAAAGAGATGGTGACGTTCCTACACGGAGCAATCACCCGCTTTGCCCGCATGCGCCCGATCCTGATCACGGCGGTCAATGGCAATGCCGGCGGGGCGGGTGTCAGCCTAACGGCCATGGCAGATTTAGCCATCGCCGCCGATACGGCCAGCTTCACCATGGCCTATACCCATGTGGGCCTGACCCCCGATGGCAGCTCCACCTATTTCCTGGCCCGGGCCGTGGGCCTGCGCCGCGCCTATGATCTGGCTCTGACCAACCGTAGCCTCACCGCCGCCGAGGCTGAGGATTGGGGCTTGGTCAACCGGGTTGTCCCCGCCGCCGAACTCCAAGACGCCGCCTTGAACCTGGCCCGGCAAATCGCCCGAGGCCCCGCCGACAGCTTCGCTGCCACCAAGCGGTTACTGCTCGACAGCACCGTCACGACGCTCGAAACCCAACTAGAACACGAAGCCACCGCCATCGCCAACGCCGTGGGTGGCGCCGAAGCACAAGAAGGGATCCGCGCGTTCTTGGAAAAGCGTATGCCAGATTATTCGAAGGGTTAGGCATTAGAATGCGCAGGTGATGCCACCTTGTAGCGTAGTCTTTGAAGATCGCGTTTAGACATCACTCGTTAACCCGGTTGGGCGAGGTATTATGTAAAATTGCCTATCACCGAGTCCTATGACAAAGCTGTTGTTACAGTGTAACGCTCTGGTTTATACCAGGACTTAACCGGGGGGTGCCGGTTTTGACCCGCCGTTGTGTAATGGATGAGCGCCAGTTTGGTGCACCAGCTTCGTGAGGCAGTATGTCGATTATCCCCACCACTTATGCCGAATGGGAACATTGCATCACCGTCACCTGTGGCGTCCCCCTGACGCCCGAATATGTGGCAGAGCGCATTGCCGCCTTGGAAAACCATCAAGACGTTCATACCCAAAAATATATCGAGCAATGGGGCAAGGAACAACACGCCCGCAGCCTTGCCTGGTTCAAGGAAGCCCAGGCCAAACTGAGCAAATGAATAACCTGGCGGCCGTTCTGCCGGTCACCATTCTGAACGGCTTTCTGGGCGCGGGCAAAACCACGCTGTTACAAAGCCTGTTAGCCCAAGCGCGCCAAGATCCAACCGTGACGCCCGCGGTGATCGTGAATGAGATGAGCACCCTGGATATCGACGGCCTGGTGCTTGATACCAGCGAGGTAGTCTCGACCAGCGAGCCGCTTTTTGTGTCGATCCCCGCGGGTAGCATCAGCGGGGCCGAGGGCCTCGCCCAGTTCGCCGCCGCCATCGAACAATTCCAGGCAGCTGACGCCACCCACATCATCATTGAAACCTCGGGTAGCACCCATCCCTGGCCCTTGCTAGAAGCCATCCGCGAGCACCCATCGGTGCGGCTCTACGGGTTCTTGTCCATCGTCGACACCGTGACCTTGGCGGAGGATTTCGACGAAGGCCGCGCCATTGTGCCTGCCGCCTCGGGGAACCTCGCCGACAACAAACGCGGGATCGAAAACCTGCTGGCTGAGCAGATCATGTTCGCGAGCCGCATCCTGCTCAGCAAGATGGACCGGGTCGAGCCCACCCGCCTCCAAGCGGTGGGGCGCGCCATCCACCCGATTAACCCCGGCGTGGACATCATTGGCATGCAATGGGGCAACGTAAAGCTAGCCGATGTGCTGGCACTACCCCCTTATGACCACCACCGAGTAGCGCAATTGGGCGCCGAGCTGACCCAATGGGACCAAGAGCACGGCACCAGCTCCATGGCCAGTGCGGCTGATTACCGGATCGAGCATGTGGTGATTAACCATCCGGCACCGTTGGATGGATCCTGAACCGCACGCCGGATATCCCTGCAGATCGCTTG
>JBCCBF010000375.1:0-2434 GCA_039814445.1 Pseudomonadota bacterium | reverse complement strand
GTTTGCCCTTCAGCTACTTCTGGTTCAAGATCCTCGGCAACAGGAGTTTGCCCTTCAGCTACCTCTGGTTCAAGATCATCGGCTACAGGAGCCGAATCTTCTACTACCTCTGGTTCGACACCATTTGCCCGTATCGGCGCTGGTGATGCCGAACAAATGACCTCATCGGCCACGCCTGATGTGCCCAGCGTCCCCGGCGAATTATCATCGCCATTTTATGAATCCATTCTGACACCGTTCAGTGAAACGAGCGCTCAACGCGCCTTGGAGGAGGGGAGAGACTTTGTGCCGGTTTTGCAGGGGCAGCTTAGAGTAAATAATAACTTGACCCTGCCCTTGCCACCATCACCAATACCGCAGGTCGCGTCAGCCGACACCAAGCTGGCCGGTGACGGTAATGGTGGTTCTGGTACTCCCGCCGGTGACAATCCCACAGCCCTGAGTACAGCGCCTATCGTGGTGGCTGAGGCAACCGCGCCGCCAGCGGCACCGCCACCATTGGACGTAGCGCGCGTCGAGGAGCCATCGGTCACAAAGGGTTTGCCCAGGATTGATATGGCTGAATTGGCCACAATCACAGGCACGGACCGGGCCGAAGCGCCGGCCGCCACCGGGTCCATTGGCGCGCAGACGCAAGCTGCCCAGCAGATACTTAATCAACAGCCAACACGGTCACGTACACTTAGCACACAGGCCGTACCGCCAGCATCAGCATCAGCCGATAGCGCGGTCATGGCGCCTAGCCGCCACCGGTCGCTTGCCATGATTGGGCCTGAGCCTGTAGTGCCGCCCACGCCCCAGCAAATTGGTCGTGACCGGTTTGATGAGGTGGTCGTGAACCCGGTTACCTTAACCCGGGAACAGCCGGTCTCTACCTTCTCAATTGATGTGGACACGGCGTCCTATTCATTTATCCGGGGGCAGTTGAGCCGTGGGGTCTTGCCGCAACCTGACGCGGTGCGGATCGAAGAGATGGTCAACTATTTTGACTATGTTTATCCGGTGCCTGAGGATATCGCCACCCCCTTTGAGCCCACCGTGGCGGTTTATCCTGCGCCGTGGAACCAAAACAGCCATATCATGCATGTGGGTATTAAGGGTTATGACCTGCCCGCCGGTGATCGGCCCCGGGCTAATCTTACCTTCTTGGTGGACACGTCAGGGTCTATGACCAGCGGCGATAAACTACCCTTGTTACAGCAATCTTTACGCATGCTGCTTGATGAGATGGCCGATGATGACACCATCGCCATTGTCACCTACGCCGGTGGAGCCGGGGTCGTGCTTGAACCAACCCCAGCCGCTGAGCGGCGCACCATATTGAACGCCATCAACAACATGACCGCGGGTGGTTCCACCGCAGGCGGCGCGGGCATCCGCCTCGCCTATGATTTGGCCGCTGAGAATTTTGACGAGCAGGCGGTAAACCGCGTCATCTTAGGCACCGATGGTGATTTCAATGTGGGCATCACCAGCACCCAGGAGCTGCAAGGCTTCATTGAGCGCCAGCGCGATCAAGGTATTTTCCTCTCAGTCCTTGGGTTTGGTCAGGGCAATTACAATGACAGCTTGATGCAAGCCTTGGCGCAAAACGGCAACGGCACAGCCGCCTATATCGACACGGTGCAAGAAGCCCGCAAAGTCCTGGTGGAGGAGGCAAGCTCGACCCTTTTCCCGATTGCCAAGGACGTGAAAATTCAGGTGGAGTTCAACCCAGCCCAGATCACCGAATACCGGCTTATTGGTTATGAAAGCCGCCTTTTAGCCCGGGAAGATTTCAACAATGATCGGGTTGATGCGGGTGACATTGGTGCCGGGCACACGGTAACAGCACTCTATGAGGTGGTGTTGACTGATAACGTGGCAGGCCGCCGGATTGACCCCTTGCGCTACGCCACCACTGCCGAGGAGCAACCCGCTGATCCGGCCGCTGCAACAGCCGTCACACCGCAATCGCAACAGTTAATTATACAGAAGATAATATTCGATCGCTCGATTGGAAGGAACACATTAGAATGCGTGCAGGGATGTATATTGGTAAGCTAGGAGATGGTTCTGCACCTGATGATGGGATTTATATTTTATTGAAAGAAGTAGTGGATAACTCCATCGATGAGTTTGCTATGGGATTTGGAAATAAAATTGAAATTGATATTGCAGAAGGACGAGTATCGGTTAGAGATTATGGACGTGGAATTCCATTAGGAAAAGTAGTGGATTGCGTATCTAAAATTAATACAGGAGGTAAGTTTGACTCAAAGGCATTTAAGAAATCAGTGGGCTTGAATGGTGTTGGTACAAAGGCAGTGAATGCCTTATCTAATTAGAACGGCGACTCGACCAGCATCTGCGCGGCTTGCCGCACGGTGAGGTAGGGGACGCCTGCGTTGCCGAGCGCCACGTCGCGGAGTTCTTCGCCGTTGACCATCGTGAG
>JBCCBF010000434.1:0-1571 GCA_039814445.1 Pseudomonadota bacterium | reverse complement strand
GCAAGACCTGTTCCAACAATGATAACATCAATGTTTCTCTTGTTGGCAGGATTAACGAGGTCTATTTCGTCTTTGTGTTTGGTCCACTTATCCCTAAGTTTCAAGCGCGGAGAGATCCAGTGGAATACCACCCTGGTTGTTATTCAAAATCCCATAGATCGGTGGCAAATCCTCGACCGACGCTTGGCGCGCGACGGCGGTATCTGCGTGAATCATCATGGCTATAGCCATGGCAGCTAGCAGAAAAATGCTATTTTTCTTCAAGAACTTAACCCCAAGCATCGTCACGTATCACCTAGCATCACATCACAACAAGTTACCGCTGAGAAAACCACCATGATGGTTGGTGCTTGTCATATCCCCGGCGTGCCCCTGTCTTTGTCCTTATTGCCACCTAATTATACGTCAAATCAGCCAATAAGCACGCGCTAATCAACGCCGAGTGATCACGTCTCTAAGAGTTGCTAGAAAACTGATTTCCCTGCACAATTAAATCCGATGAGTATTTTATGTGCATGCCTAAAAAATGTGTTTGTCACCACGCTATGGAGCGTGCCCCATGATGGTGGCCGTAACAAGGCAGGTTTTAGGCAGTCAGTGCCCCAGATCAAGCACATGCCCGGGGCATCAGCCTTACGACACAGCGATGCGGTGAAGCCATGACGTATCAGCCGCGTAATTTGCACAAAAGGGCCGCCCATAGTGGTGAGCTCGCGGCCCGCGCCCATCAACAACGGCAATTAGCCATTGGTTCTGGCCCGGCCCTCAGCCGGTATACCCATCGCTTGTTTGCTCGCTTTGGCGTCGAAATCACTGATGTGAACATCAAGGGCAAACGCCGACTATCAGAAAAAGCCGCGAAGGATTACGGCGGTATTGTCGATATGGTTGGGGACACGGTCCGTTTGAAAGTAATCTGTGACACCGCCGACCAGGTGGCCAAGGTCCAACATCAATTATGGCGCCAGAAAGAAATGCAAATAAGCCGCCATGGCCGTGGGCATGAGACCAACACCATGCCATCAGAGCCCACCATTCTGGGGCTAAAAGACAATTTCGCCGACCCGAAAATCCATGGTTATCGCGCACTGAATGCGAAAATTCGGATGCCTAATGGGGTGATTGCGGAAGTGCAAGTGGTACATCGGGGCATGGAGGCCATGTCCAAACGCACCCATGGCGGCTACCAACAATTGAGTGACTTATTGCGCGAGGTGGGTGGTGATGATTTTACCCCCGAACAGGCACGGCAATACCAAAAACTGGTGACGCGCTTAAACAAAGCCTATGGCGCGGTGGCGGCAGAACACGGGCTTGACCGTCTGATGACCATGACCGCGCGCGCTGAGATGATGGAACGGCGCCATTGGCTGAAACGCCTGGTGGCACGTGCTGATGTCCAGCATGCCGAAGAGGTTGGTATCGCGGTATCAGAAGAAACCCAGACCCTGGCCAGCTTACCCTTGGGCAAAGAACGCCCACGGTTACGCAGCGATGGCAAAACTAGCAGCCAGAAGACACTCGACGCCCGCATTGATTGGGCGGTGAGCACACGTCAAGTTATCCGCGAT
>JBCCBF010000435.1:0-1552 GCA_039814445.1 Pseudomonadota bacterium | reverse complement strand
TGATCTGAGCCAAGAGTACCAAGCGGCCTTCATTATCGGCACAATCGCCTTTATTGCGAAGATGACCGCAGCTGATGGGGATAGCACCTTTGATGAAGTGCGTGTCTTTCGCCAAATCTTTCGGATTACCGGCGATAATTTAGATGACGTCTCACGGGTGTTTAACGAGGCGAAGAAAAGCAGCTTTGGGTATGAGGATTACGCCAATGAGTTGGTGGAGATTTTCGGCACCAAACACGAAACCCTTGATGCGCTTCTCGATGGCTTGTTTGCCATTGCCTATGCCGATCACGTGCTGACCGGGGCTGAGCTAGAATTCTTACGTGACATCAGCCTGATCTTCGGGTTGAGCAAGGTCGAATTCGACCAGCTTTGCGCCCTGCATGATGCCCAGAAAACCCGCAACCCCTACATGGTGCTGGGTGTTCGCCGCACCATGGCCACCGTGCAAATTGAAGACGAATACCAACGCCAGATGGCCCGCTACAGCCCCGGTGAATTGACCACCCAGGGCATGCCCAACAGCTTTGGTGAATTGGCCGCCATGCGCATGCAGCTTTTGACCGAAGCGATGGAACGCATCCTGACCGAACGCGAGGTATCGGGCATGAGCAATGGGGAAACACCCCAGGCGTACTTTAAAGGCTTGATCGATTTGACGCCGATTGGGATTGATTTCGAAGGGATCGACCTGGTCCAAGACCCGCGTTATGCCGATGAAGAAGAGCGCGAGGCCTGGCGCAAGCGTAACGAAAAGCGTCGCTAACGCTCGAACCGCAACCTATCGCCATGGCGCTCACGCCGATCCAACATCCTTCACCGAATACCGAGCCACGCCCGCCGGGCATCGCCATTGATCACCTGGTGCTCCATTACACTGGCATGACCAGCGGGGCCGCCGCCCTAGCGCGCCTGTGTGATCCCGCGGCCAAGGTCTCAGCCCATTATCTGGTGGAAGAAGATGGCCGCTTGTTTCAATTGGTGGATGATCCAGTGCGGGCCTGGCACGCAGGGGTCGCCCGCTGGCGTGGCGCCAAAAATATCAACGCCCGGTCGATCGGTGTTGAGATCGTCAACCCAGGCCACGAACACGGCTATCGTGATTTCCCCGACCAACAGATGGCGACCGTCATGGCCCTGTGCCAAGAGCTGATCGCCCGCCACCCCATCCCAGCAGAACATATTGTCGGCCATTCAGATATTGCCCCCTGGCGCAAAGAAGACCCGGGCGAGCGGTTTCCTTGGCCATGGTTGGCCCAAGCGGGCATCGGTGTCTGGCCCAGCCCAAAGGCCCACCATCAACCCGTCAGCGTTGATGACGCCCCCCAGCGGCTGGCCCAAATCGGTTATCTGGTCGAGGAGCCGTCAACCATGATGCTCGCCACTAAAGCGTTCCAGCGCCGGTTTCGCCCCACTGACATCAGCGGCAAATTGGATCATGAGACCCGGGTTCTTATCACGGCCTGTGCCGAGCTCATGCCGCCCATCGCGGCTTAGCATCGATTTCTTTGATAAATCCTTCTATGGTGCGTCTCGCCGCCAGATGGCTGGG
>JBCCBF010000416.1:0-1934 GCA_039814445.1 Pseudomonadota bacterium | reverse complement strand
TGTGGCGGCACAGCCATCACTATCTCCCTCGCTGTAAAAGATGAGGGTCAAGCCGGGGGATAGAAACGGTAAGTGGTGGCACTGTGAGCATTGGTCTAGTTGTTGCGTGGGGCGGGGCATAGGCGGAGCCACCCGTCTAAAATCCGGCGTTTAATGATACCCATGGTGCCAAAGGTTTGGTTTGCTTGGCAAAATTCCACATCGCTGCGATCGCCCTCGGCAAATTCCACCAGAAAGGCTGGCTTGCCATTATCGATGAAGGGTTGGGTTTCATTGCACCAACCATCGGTAAAGCAGCCGCTGACCACAATGAAATCATAATCACTGGACAAAGGCGCTATCTGGCTGCGGCTATTCCACATACCAATCGCTAAACCTCGGGCGTGGGCTTCATCAGCGATAAACTTGTTAAAGGCAATTTGTTGTCGCTGTCCGACCGGGAAGCCAGAGCGGAATAAGAAATTCTCCAGATTGCCCACCAGGGCTGCTTGAAACCCCTTATCGAGGCAGCGGTCTAAGCGGCCGCGAACCAAACCGGCCACATCGTCGAGCCGACGAATATCAAGCCAACGCTCTTGAGGGTCTGTGGTCAGGCTACGACCCACTACCAGGGGCTCCACCAGGTCAAAATCATCATCTTGCGTGTTAACGGAGCCGCCATTGAAATAACACACAGCCGCCGTGCCATTGCCGACCAAAGTGTCCACTTCGTTCGGTAAGGCATCGGCCAGATCGAGGACCAGGAAATCCACCTGACGCTGCAATTGCATTGGCGTGGCGAATTGCAGATCAAACTTGGCGTCGGGCGCTGGTTGCCAGCGCGATTGCACGGGGACGGAAACTGGCTGTGCCATGGCTTGTATGGTGACGATCGCCGCTAGCATGACACCGGCGCCAATGGTGGCTAGGCGGGTGACACTGGTGCTTGCGGCAGGGCGGTTAAGGGCCATGGGGCGTTTGGATGCTGTTTTTGAAAAGCGCATGGTAAGCGTGTGGTTGCATGATAATCATTACTATCAGGGTATGCGACTTTTGGGATGGCTCAAAGCCCCCAATGTTTTGTGGCTTTAATTTGCCGTGGTGGTGACGTTGAAGCCCCAATGCGAGCGTGCATCAAAAAAGCGGCACTAGAAGGCCGCTTTTTTGATCATGCTATGAAGATAGCTCGAATTAACGAAGCCTACATGATTAACGGGGCATACCCATCGTCATGGTGTGGCGCTGTTCTGGTGGCTTTGGTGTGCTCATATCCGCCGTGGGCATGGTGGGTTCCGGGGTCGACCGCAGCGCACGATCATGGCGCCACCGCCCTAAATCGGTGGGAACACGTGCTTCCGCATCAGCGCCCGGTTGTTCGAGCCGCATGGGCTGCTCAAGCATCTCAGCCTCTGGCTTCACGGACCCCACTTCTGTTTGGGAGCGGGTGTCGCCAGTGTTATTGAAGAACGAGAACATGGCCGATTCTTGTTCCACTGAGTGATGAACGGCCACGGGACGCACTGCGTTCATGGTGTAGGCGGGCATTTCCTTCATCTCGGGCTCTTCACCCATGCTGGCACGCATGGCATTCATGGTACTCGGACCGCCAGCGGTCACGGCGATGCCTGCTTTATCGGGCTGTTCCCAAGCTGGGGTTTTCGCTTCATGGCTCATGCGCCCTTGACCGCTATTCGCGGCATCAAGTGTTGGCGCGTCAAAGCTCATATCCGCAAGCGGTGACTTAGCAGGGCTGCCATTTGTGTTGCTGGCTTTTGCAGCCTGGGTTGCGCGATACCGTGTCAGCTGCTCGGGTGACACAACGTCTTGGGTCGGTGGTTTCACCGACATATCTGCTTGTGGAATTGGGTCGGATTTCAAAATAGCCGACATAGATAATGTATTCCCCTCTTCATCCCTACAAGAAGAGTAGCGCAACTCAGCTTGCGGTCAAAGGC
>JBCCBF010000204.1:0-5227 GCA_039814445.1 Pseudomonadota bacterium | reverse complement strand
TTTCTGACGTCCTGCCAATCCTCAGAATCAACTGCCGCCACCAATAACGACTCAGAGCTGGGCTTCCATGCCGGTGGCGGCATAGAACACGCCCTGGCCTTCATAATCAGCGAGGCCCTCCACCGGCAGTTTGCGGTATTGGGCACCGCTGGCGATGATGATCGACCGGGTCATGATCTCCCGGCCATCTTGGGCGGTGATCACATAGGCCTCACCACTGCAATCGAGTGACTTGGCCCCCACCGGCGTGGCGATCTGGACGCCAAATTTCTGGGCCTGGGCGGCGGCGCGATCGGCCAGCTCACGGCCTGAAATACCCGTGGGAAAGCCGAGATAGTTTTCGATCTTTGAACTGGTCGAGGCCTGACCACCCGGGGCGGTGCCATCGATGACTGTAACCTTTAAGCCTTCGGACGCAGCATAAACGGCAGCGGCCAGGCCGGAGGGGCCCGCGCCGACGACCACACAATCCCACAGCTCTCCCTCGTTTATATGATCCAGGCCAAAGGCGCGGGCGATATCAGAGGCGCTAGGGTTGCGCATCACCTCACCATTGCGCAGCTTCAACAGCGGCATGTCAGCGATCGGAATACGACAGGTACCGGTGATGAACTCGGCGGCATCCTCGCATTTCTGCACATCGGTATAACCGTGGGGGATGTTATTCCGGGTCAGGAATTCCCGCACCCGGTGGGTGTGACCATCCAGGCTTGAACCAAATAGCTGGATCGCTGTCAGGTTGCGCTCCCGCAGCCGTGCGCGCCGCTCCATAAAGGTATAAAGCACGATATCGCTGATCTCGCTGTCTTCAACCAACAGCTTGCGCAAATTGTCGGGCGAGATGCGAATGAAGCTGGATGGCTCAAGGGCGCTGACAAACACCAAGGAGGCCTGACCGGTCATGGTCACCATCTCACCGATAATCCCGCCACGCCGATGGCTGGCCAGGCTGGTGAAGGTGCCATCCACATTGCTGTGCCGAGCCTCAAGCCGCCCGCTGAGGATCACCAGGAAATCACAATTGCGCTGGCCCTCATGGATGATCACCTGTTCGGTACCAGCGTTGTCCTCCTCACCATAGGGCTTAAGGCGTTCGATATGCTCATCGGTTAGACACGGGGCGATTTGATACTGTCGGTCACCAGGCGCGCGGGTCAGGGTGCTTGGGTCCACATCACCGGGTGATACCTGAGCCTGAGGCTCGGGTGCGGCGGCCGCTTTTACGTCGTCGATTGTATCAGTCTCGGCCATTATTCAGCGGCCCCCTTGGCCGATTGCGCATGGTTACATCCGGAAGACACCAAATTTGGTGGGTTTGGCGGGTGCGTTCAAGGCGGCCATGAGGCTCAAGCCCAAAACGCGGCGGGAATCCGCAGGATCGATAATACCGTCGTCCCACAGCCGTGCGCTGGCGTAATAGGGGTGACCTTGATGCTCATATTGATCGCTGATCGGCTTTTTAAAGGCGGCTTCATCCTCGGCTGACCACTCACCGCCCTTGGCCTCGATGGCGTCCCGGCGCACTTGGGCCAGGACGGTGGCCGCTTGCTCGCCGCCCATCACGGAAATCCGCGCATTGGGCCACATGAACATCAGCCGGGGCTGGAAGGCGCGGCCGCACATGCCGTAATTGCCCGCCCCGAAACTGCCGCCGATCACCAGGGTCAGCTTTGGCACATTGGCGCAAGACACGGCCGTTACCATCTTGGCCCCATCCTTGGCGATACCACCGGCCTCGTATTTTTGGCCCACCATAAAGCCCGTGATGTTTTGCAAGAACACCAACGGTATTTGCCGCTGGGCGCACAGCTCAATGAAATGGGCACCCTTCACCGCACTCTCGGAAAACAGAATGCCGTTATTGGCGACGATGCCGATTTGCTGGCCATAAAGCTTGGCAAAGCCCGTGACCAGGGTCGTGCCGTAAAGCTTTTTAAACTCATCAAACTCGCTGCCATCGACGATGCGGGCGATCACCTCACGCACATCGAACGGCTTGCGGCTATCGGCGGGGACGACGCCATACATCTCTTCAGCCGCATAGACCGGCGCCGCCACCTCCGTGAATTGGCTGATATCCAGGGCGGGACGGTTCAGATTACCGACGATGCGGCGCGCGATGCGCAAGGCGTCGCCATCATTCTCCGCGTAATGATCGGCCACGCCCGAGACTTTGGCGTGCACATCAGCACCGCCCAAATCCTCGGCGGTGACCACCTCACCGGTGGCTGCTTTCACCAGCGGCGGGCCGCCCAAAAAGATCGTGCCCTGTTCTTTGACGATAATGCTCTCATCGGCCATGGCGGGCACATAGGCACCACCGGCGGTGCAAGAGCCCATAACCACGGCGATCTGGGGCATGCCCATGGCCGACATTTGCGCTTGGTTATAAAAGATCCGGCCAAAGTGGTCGCGGTCGGGAAACACCTCATCCTGAAGCGGCAGGAACGCCCCGCCACTATCGACCAAATACACGCAAGGTAGATGGTTTTCCCGCGCCACCTCTTGGGCCCGCAGGTGCTTTTTGACGGTCAGCGGGTAATAGGTCCCGCCCTTCACGGTGGCGTCATTGGCGACGATCACGCAAGTGACGCCGCTAACCTGGCCGATACCGGTGATGATGCCCGCCGCTGGCACCCAATCATCATAAACCTCATGGGCGGCAAAGGCGGACAGCTCAAGGAACGGCGAGCCCGGATCGATCAGCGCCTGGACCCGCTCGCGCGGCAGCATTTTACCCCGGGCCACATGCTTATCTCGCGCCTTCTCCCCACCGCCTTGGGCAATCGCCGCGGCTTTCGTGCGCAAATCATAGACCAGCCCGGCCATCGCCTGGTGGTTCGCCTGGAACTCAGCATCATTCGGGTTCAGCGCAGAGGATAGAACAGACATCAAAGGCACCAGGCGTTAAAGCAAAAATCACGATGCCCTTTGCTAGCCTGGATGGGCAGCAATCACAAGCAGGGGGACCCTTTTCGCGGATCGTGCTGTGGGTCTATTGGGCGGGTTCAGCATTCGGTATCGCAGCCGCTTGTAGGCTGAAATCTTGGTTAAACCGGGTGGCCTCAGGCCCCAGCAACCCCCGGTCGCTATAGGCCCGGATCACCACGGCAATAAGATTGGCGGCATCGGGCATTAACCACACGACCGATTTATGCATCCCGCCATCACCGTCCGGGATCAGACCCGTCAGCTCGACCGATTGCCGACCATAGGCATTAAAGCCGCGCACCCCTTCGACGGTGGCCGTATCACCCAACAAGGCATCGAGAATGGCACTGGCGGTTTCCTCACCCATGGTGCGGTCGGGGTCTTCTGCGAAGCCTTGGGCCAAGTCATTGGCCGTGGCGCTCACATCATCACGCCAATTCAAAATGCTGACTTGGGCCACAATATCGAGGCCCGTGGCGGCGAATGTCTCACTACTGCCCACCAAATTTGGCACCAAACCCGCCAAGTAATTATCAAACTGGCTGACCGGGCCGGGGAAGATGGCAGCAAACCGTCCTTGACGATCAGCAAAGCGCACGGGCGATGGTGGGGGCCGGGGTGCCACTTGCTGTGCCGTCTGTTGGGTTGCCTGTGGGGTTGCCTGGGGTTTCACCGGTTGGGTCGGCTGTTGACTTGCTGGGAGATTATCCTGTGCGGCGATGTCCAATGGCGGCGGGGCTGCATCATCACCGGGTGGTGTTTGCGCCGGGGCGACAGGGTCAGGGGATGAGGGTGGCACACCACCAGCCAGCGGCAGGGTGGTGTTAAGGCCAGGGGCTTGGGCATCGCCTTCGGGCGGCTGGTCAGCCTGGTTTTCATTCGCATCGGCTGCCGCTTGCAACCGCGCTTCTGCCATCGTCAAGATGTCATAAAATTTATCGCCATAAATATAATAGCCGACACCGACAATGAGGCCGCCAATCACGGCTAACATGGTCAACAGTACGAATAAGCCCTTCACCGGGTCATCCTTTTATTCCTTGAGGTTTATAGCGCCAGCTTGGCATCAGCTGGTTGGTGGGAAAACCTCAAAACTTTGGTTGAACGCTTGGGCCTCACGGCTTTGGAATTGACTGGTATCGGCCACCATGGCTTTGGCCACAATCATGACGGTGGGGTAGGGCACGACCCAGTTTAGGCTCAAAGGTCGGGGTATGTCTTCGCCCTGTTCCGTCATGAACAATTGTAAACACTTTGTATTAAACGCCTCGAATGTGCTGGCGTTATCAATGGTGACGCGCTTACTCGCTTGAAAAGCCTTGCGCATAATTTTGAAGTCATCGGCCAGTAACACATCAGCAGGCTGCGCACGGTTAACCTGCATGGCTATCTGAAATTTAGACGTCCAATGGAAGCGGGTCACCATGACCGTGGCGACTAAACCATTGGAGATAAAAGTATCGTGCCGTTCAAACCACTGCCAACTATCACTGGCTAAGGGTAATTCCAGACGCGCTGGCACCCCCGGGAACCGGGCACGAAAAAGCCCCACCGGGTCATTGAATAAATCGAGGCCCAGATTTTGCGCGCGCGCGCCGGGGCCACCGGGCAAAGCCGCCGCACTGATGAAGCCAGTAAGACCTGTGAGGACATGCCGCCGTGTGAGCATGCGGCGCTGGCCATGGGATAGGGTATCGACCACCGGTTTGATCCTTCACGATAACGCACCACCGAAACCCCAATCCATAAGATTTCAATTCCATAAGGTTTCGACCCCCTAGATTACGCAAAAGACCAGCTGATGGGCAAACCGCAATCATGGTTTGAGGTGGTTCTAGCCATGTCGTGTGGCCTTTTTCTTCGGCGCGATCTATCGCCTTAAGATCACCGCTTATGTCGTTCGTGCTTTCCTGGTTGTTTGCTATTCATAACACCATGAAATCAGTGACAAACACCCTGTTGGGGCCAGGACCGGAACGGCCGGTGATTGTAGGAGCCCTCACCTGGATATGCCGATGAGTAAACAACCCGCCAGACTACAGGCCAACAAACCAGCCACCGGCGGACAACCCACCGCCGAGCAACCGGCGATTGCCGATGATCTGGTGGATGAGGTGGAAGAGGAGGCTGCTGCCGCTAAGCCATCCGACACCACAAGTGAGGCCACCTATCGTGATGCCCTCGATGGTTTTGATCCCCATCTCAGTGACGCGAAGGCCCTCAGCCTAGAAGGCGGAGTGCGCATTTTACGCGACCTGTTCCCGTTCCAAAAACCCTTGTTTCGCGCCGATGGCAG
>JBCCBF010000076.1:0-9693 GCA_039814445.1 Pseudomonadota bacterium | reverse complement strand
GCAGGCCGCCGGATTGACCCCTTGCGCTACGCCACCACTGCCGAGGAGCAACCCGCTGATCCGGCCGCTGCAACAGCCGTCACACCGCAATCAGCCGAGGCACCACCCCGGGATGAGTTGGCTTTTATCAAGCTGCGCTACAAGCAACCTGAGGAGACGGTCAGTCGGCTGATTAGCCGGGCGGTCACCGCTGATGATATCCGGCCTGCTGATACGTTAAGCGATGACATGCGTTTTGCCGCCGCCGTGGCTGGTTTTGGCCAGCTACTGGGCCAGGACCAGTATTTGGACCCTAGCTTTGATCTCGATGCGGTGATTGAGCTTGCGACCGACGCCAAAGGCCGCGATGAGTTTGGCCAGCGGGCTGAGTTTGTGCAGCTGGTACGCCAGGCAAAAACCGCGCAAGACATGCGCTAAAAAGCGTTGTGGTAATGCTAAGGAATGGGGCCTGCGGGCCCCGTTTTTTTATAAGCGTGTGGGTGTGCCAAAGATCATCCTTATGGGGCGATCTTTGCTCATGACTATTGAAGACCCGAGGGTTCTTCTGGCTGTGGCGGTACTTCGGTACCTGGGAACGGGTTGGTGTCGCCTTCCTGGTAAAACCGGTCGATCCGGCGGTCAGCGAAATCACCAATTTCCCCCTCACCCGAGGGTGGCTGCGGGCCAAAGAAGTGGATAAGCACCGTGTAGATGACAAACAGGGCAATGGCCAGAATTACCACCCGAACGGCAAAGCCATTGCGCGCTTTCGCACCACGATCAGCCATAAATTCAGTCCCAATAAATCAAGCTAATAAGGTTGTTAGACTAAGCCCATGATGATCAGGGTTTCAAGTGTTCGATAGCATCTATGCGTGGCTTTTAAGGCTTCTTACTTTACCCAGCCGTTACAAGGCGGTACCACAAGCCCTAGCCAATAATGAGAGGCGGTGGCCGGTGTTGAACACAGCGCCATAACCACCCTCACTATCCCGATGAGGAAATGACCATGAGCGAGCAACAATCCGCTAGTCGCGTGACTGATGAAGAAGCCCTTGAGCTGCATGCTGAAGGCCGGCCGGGCAAGCTTGAAATCACCGCAACCAAGCCGCTAACCACCGCCCGTGACCTATCGCTCGCTTATTCACCCGGTGTGGCGGTGCCGTGTCTGAAGATCGCTGAAGACCCGCAGGCGGCCTATAAATACACCACCAAGGGCAACATGGTGGCGGTCATTTCCAACGGTTCGGCTGTGCTGGGCCTGGGTAATCTGGGGGCCCTTGCGTCAAAACCAGTGATGGAAGGCAAGGCCGTGCTGTTTAAACGGTTTGCCGATATCGATGGCATCGATATTGAGGTGGACACCGAAGACACCGACGAGTTCATCAACTGTGTACGGTTCTTGGGCAAAAGCTGGGGTGGCATTAACCTCGAAGACATTAAGGCGCCCGATTGTTTCATCATCGAACAGCGCTTGCGCGAGGTCATGGACATTCCGGTATTCCATGATGATCAGCATGGTACCGCCATTATTGCCGCGGCCGCCCTTTTAAACGCGCTGGAGATTACCGGCCGCGACATCAAAGAAACCCGCATGGTGATCAACGGGGCGGGGGCCGCGGCCATCGCTTGTGTTGAATTGTTCAAAGCCATGGGCATGCCCCATGATCAGGTGATCCTGTGTGACACTAAAGGGGTGATCTATACCGGCCGTGAGGCGGGCATGAACCAATGGAAATCCGCCCATGCGGTGAACACCGACCTACGCAGCCTGGAACAAGCGGTCGATGGTGCCGATGTGTTTGTGGGGGTGTCGGTTAAGGGAGCTTTGACCAAGGACATGGTCAAGTCCATGGCCGAACAGCCGATTATTTTTGCCCTCGCCAACCCGGACCCGGAAATCACCCCCGAAGAAGCTCGCGAGGCGCGTTCTGATGCGATCATCGCCACCGGTCGGTCGGATTATCCCAACCAAGTGAACAACGTGCTGGGCTTCCCCTATATTTTCCGGGGTGCCTTGGATGTGCAAGCGCGTGAAATCAATGACGCCATGAAAATCGCCGCGGCCAAGGCCATTGCCGCCCTGGCCCGGGAGGATGTGCCCGATGAGGTGGGTGCCGCCTATAGCGGGCGTCGGCTGCAATTCGGCCCGGATTATTTGATCCCCGTGCCATTTGATGGCCGCCTGATCGTCAAGATCCCTGAAGCGGTCGCCCAAGCCGCCATGGATACCGGTGTCGCCGCCCGCCCGATTGAGAATATGTGGCATTACCGGCAGGAGCTGAAAAACCGCCTCGACCCTACCGCCGGTTCCCTCCAGCGGATTTTCTCAAAGCTAAAGGAAACCCCGCGCACGGTGGTGTTTGCCGAGGGTGAAGAGGAACAAACCATTCGCGCGGCGATCGATTACGCCGGGGCTGGTTACGGCAAGGCGATCCTGATCGGGCGCGAGGATCGTTTACGCGCCAAGGCCGATACCATGGGCGTGTCCCTGGATGAAGATCAGATCCAGGTCGCCAACGCCGCCTTGAGCAAGGAAAACGATAACTACACCCAGTATATCTATCGCCGGCAGCAACGCCGTGGGGCGTTATACCGGGATTGCCAACGCATGGTGAACCAGAACCGTAACGTGTTTGCCGCCTGTATGCTCGCCAATGGTGAGGCCGACGCCATGGTGACCGGTTTGACGCGCCCCTTCTCGGTGTGCCTGGATGATATCAAACGCGCGGTGTCCACTAAGCCTAGCGAACGGACCTTTGGGCTGTCGGTCATGGTCCGGCGGAATAAAACATTATTTATCGCTGATACCCTGGTCAATGAGGAGCCGGATTCCGAGACCCTAGCCTTGATGGCGATCCAAGCGGCCGAGAAGGCCCGACGCTTGGGCCATGAGCCACGGGTCGCCCTGTTAAGCTTTTCCAACTTTGGCCAGCCATTGCATGAGCGTGGCGATCGCATTCGTAACGCTGTTGCTATGCTAAGCGAACGCGAGGTGGGCTTCGAGTTTGATGGTGAGATGTCAGCAGATGTGGCGTTGGATTATGATCTGATGAAGCGCTTATACCCGTTCTGCAACCTGACCGGTCCGGCCAATATCTTGATCATGCCCGGCCTACAAACGGCCAATGTGAGCGCTAAATTGCTCCAGAAGATGAGTGCCTCAACCCTGTTAGGCCCCATGCTGCTGGGTCTTGAATGCCCCGCCCAGGTGGTGCAAATGGGGGCGACTGTGTCTGATATTGTGAACGCCGCGGCCTTGGCGGCGTTCCAATCAATGGAAGACAAGTAAACCAGCGGTCACGGTAACCCCGCGACCCTGTATGGCACCCATCACGGGGGCCTAGCGGTAGGCCGTCATCAAGCGTTCATTTGACCTGAGGCCGGCGCCGGGTCACGATAAACTGGTTTGTGTCTTTGGCCTTGATCATACGGGTTTACTGGGTATCAAGGCCATCTCGCTCCGCTGTTGCCGCATAGAAGTTGTCAAATATGGTACGCCCACCAGGCCGCAAAGTTTTGAACCGTTATGGCTCCCTGAGTGTTCTTCAGGGCCTGATGGCTGTGGGCTTGATGATGCCGCTTTTGCTGGTGTTGCTGGTCCTTGTGGTGCGTGGGCAGATTGGCTTGACCCTGGCTGGGGTGATTGTCGGCACCGTGGTCCCGGGCGTGATGTTGATGCTGTGGGTCTATGGCCGTCAGCTGCAACGTCTATCAATCCATTTGACCCGGTTGGTGACCCCGGGGGCTGAGGATGCGGCTGATCCTGAATCCCCCACCCGGCTTGAAACCGATGAAAGCAACCCGTGGCTGCCTCAGCTGCGGCGTCTGTATCGCCGGATTGCCGCCAATGATGTGATCTTTGATGCGATCCCTGACCCGGTTTTGCTGTTGGATGCGGAACGTCGCATTACCCAAGGGAATGCCGCGGCCATTGCGCTGTTTGGGCACCCAACCATTGGCCGCGATATCACCGTGGCCATTCGTAACCCCGATGTGTTGGAAGCGGTCGACGCCGCCATGACCGAAGGCGGCCAAAAGCGTGTGGAATTCTCTATCCCCGGCGCGGTACCACAGATTTTCGAAGCGCGCGTCACCCCGTTTGGTCACCGCATGCGCCATGTGGTGGATGCTGAAATCGCTGATCGTGAGGGCCTGGTGACCAATCAGGGCAATAACGCTCAACCATCTTTGGATAGTTTCCAGCCCCAACGGGATCCATTCGGCTCCATCATGCTGACATTGCATGACATCACAGCCGTGCGTCGCTCGGAACAGATGCGCGCTGATTTTGTCGCCAATGCAAGCCATGAGTTACGTACGCCCCTGGCGTCCCTTCTCGGGTTTATTGAGACTTTGCGCGGCCCGGCCGAAGAGGACCGGGAAGCGCGCGGACGGTTTTTGGGGATCATGTCCGATCAAGCCGGGCGCATGGCAAAGTTGGTGGAAGAGTTGCTCTCCCTGTCACGTATTGAAACTGACGAGCACCGCCCGCCCACGGAATACGTGATGATGGATGAGGTGCTAGAGCGCGTGATCACCGGTTCTGAATTGCGAGCGGGTGAGCGGCAGATGCAGATTGTCCATCAGGGTGATACCGCGTTGCCACCGGTGTCGGGCGATAGTGATCAGCTAACCCAAGTGTTTCAGAACCTGGTCGATAACGCGATCACCTATGCCCATCCGGATACGGTTATTACGGTTAAAACCAAGCTTCACGATGCCAATACGACCCAAGCGCGGCAGGTGGTGGGGGATAATCGCCAGCTGATCGAGGTCGCTGTGGTTGACCGGGGGCCTGGGATCCCGCGCGAGCATTTGCCCCGGCTCACTGAACGGTTTTACCGGGTTGATCCCGCCCGCAGCCGTGCCGCCGGCGGCACTGGTTTGGGCTTGGCCATTGTGAAACACATCATCAACCGTCACCGGGGTCGCTTAACCGTAGACAGCACGGTGGATGAGGGTAGCCAGTTTACGGTGTTCTTACCCGTCGCCATGGGTGAGCGCGCCCTGGGGTCTGATATGAAAACCACGACCCAAACACTCGACGGTCAAACGGTGACCGCGGCTCAATAAAACCAAGAAATTTGAGCGCCTAGGCTATTTGGTCAATCTGTGTGACTAAATTTTTGCTAAAGCTGCGCCATGGGTGATTTTCTTGTGGAACTGTGTTGTTCCGGGTTTTGAGCGTTTGCAAATACTTGACGGTTTGCTCTGTTGAGACAGCCTTGTTTGTCATAAATCTGAAATGATACCGTCACAATTTGGCAATAGCCCACCCGTTACCTTCCGCACGCCCGAGCAAACAGACCGGCGCTGATTATCAGCGCATTGGGGCTGAGAGATATAAGAGTCCCTGTTTGCGATAGACGCGCTTTACGGCGATGAAAAAAGTATGGCCGATAAAGTGAAAATTTGGAGTTTGCATAATGAACAAGGCACTTGTCTTTACGGCTGCCCTTGCTGTAGTCGGTAGCCTCAGTTTCTCAACCGATGGCCATGCGCAAAGCCGCGATCGTATCAGCATCGTTGGGTCATCAACAGTCTTTCCTTTCTCCACTGCAGTGGCTGAAAACTTTGGTCGTATCACCAGCTTCCCAACGCCTAAGGTGGAAAGCACCGGGTCCGGCGGTGGTCTCAAATTATTCTGTGCCGGCGTTGGCACCCAGCATCCGGATATCACCAACGCATCCCGCGCGATCAAGCAGTCAGAAGTGACACGCTGCGCTGATAACGGGGTGACTGACATCACAGAGATTAAGATCGGTTTTGACGGCATCGTGCTGGCCAATTCCAAAGCCACGGCGCGCTCACAATTCACCCGTGAGCAGATCTTCCTGGCCCTGGCAGCTGAGGTGCCACAGAACGGGAAGCTGGTCGCTAATCCTTATCAGCGTTGGTCTGATATCGACCCTGCCCTGCCGAACAAAGAAATCGAAGTGCTTGGCCCGCCACCAACCTCTGGCACCCGCGATGCGTTTGTCGAGCTGGTGATGGAAGAAGCCTGTGAAGCATTCCCAGAATATGCTGGCAACGACGATGCCTGTGCCGCAGTCCGTGAGGATGGCGTGTATGTGGAAGCTGGTGAGAACGATAATCTGATCGTGCAAAAGCTCAGCGCCAATAATGATGCCTACGGTATCTTTGGCTTTAGCTTCTTGGATCAGAACGCCGATAAGTTGCAAGGCTCAGTGGTCGATGGAACGGAGCCAACCTTCGACAATATCGCGGAGGGGCAATACCCGGTTTCCCGATCTCTGTATTTCTACGTCAAGAATGCCCATGTGGGCGTGATCCCAGGCATGGAGGAATACTTGGCTGAGTTTACCTCCGAACGCGCCATGGGGCCTGATGGCTATCTAGCCGATCGGGGCTTGATCCCGCTACCGCAGGCGGACCGTGAGCAAGAGCGTCTCGACGCCACGCAGCTACGGGCCATCAATTAAGTGATCGTTGGTCGCCGTGACGGTACGGGGCGTGAGACATCTGATGTCCCTCGCCCCTTCTGTCACCGGCGATCATCCTTTGATGAGGCCTTAAGTAACCCGATGCTTGGAGCGCAAGCATGTCGTTAAGTTTGATCATTCTAGCCCTGTTGGCCATCACCAGCCTTGCCTATCGCACTGGCGTGCGTCGGGCCTTTGTGGTGAGTGATGGTCAACGCTCAGCGCTCCATTCTCTGCCCGTTTACCATGGGGGCTATGTGGCCCTTTGGGCGTTATTGCCAGCCACCTTGTTGCTTGGTCTATGGTCTGTGGGTCACGCGACCGTTATTGATGCGCTGATCCTTGATCGTCTCGGTCCGGCCTTTGCCGCGCTGAGTGTGAGTGAGCGCAACATCACCTTGGCTGAGATTCACAATCTGGCGAGCGGTGATTTTGCCCTGGATCGCGCGGATCCGGTCATGGCCCAAGCGGCGATCCATTACCAACAGCTCGCCCAGTTAAGCAATTGGATGATGACCGCTCTGGTCTTGGCCTTAGCGGCTGTGGGTTGGCAGTTTGGCAAGGCACGATTGACGCCAGCATTTCGCGCCCGCCAACGGGTCGAAAAGATCATTGACGGTTTAATGCTGGGTTGTTCTGTGGTGGCTATCTTCACCACCATTGGTATCGTTTTATCCCTGGTGTTTGAGGCGATACGGTTTTTCTCGCAAGTCCCGTTTCATGAGTTTTTATTCGGCCTGCAATGGAGCCCACAGACGGCGTTGCGTGCGGATCAGGTGGGCTCATCCGGCGCGTTTGGTGCCGTGCCTTTATTCGCCGGGACCTTATTGATCAGCCTGATTGCCATGGCGGTGGCTGTGCCCATCGGGTTGTTCGCGGCGATTTATATGGCGGAGTTTGCGGATCGTCGAACCCGCGCGGTGGCCAAGCCGATTTTAGAGGTGCTCGCTGGCATCCCCACCGTGGTTTACGGGTTTTTCGCGGCCCTGACCGTTGCCCCGCTGTTTCGGGGTTGGGGGGACGCCGTGGGGCTTGATGTCAGCTCTGAATCAGCCCTGGCTGCGGGTTTGGTCATGGGGATTATGATCATTCCTTTTGTCTCATCCCTATCCGATGATGTGATCAACGCCGTGCCACAGGCGTTGCGCGATGGGGCCTATGGCCTTGGCGCCACCCGTGGGGAAACCGTGGTGCACATTATCTTGCCTGCGGCCTTGCCGGGAATTGTCGGTGCGGTCTTACTGGCGGTCAGCCGGGCCATTGGTGAAACCATGATTGTGGTCATGGCCGCTGGTCTTGCGGCCAATTTAACCGCAAACCCGCTGCAAGCCGTCACCACGGTGACGGTACAAATCACCAGCCTGCTGGTGGGGGATCAGGAATTTGATAGTGCGAAAACCCTGTCGGTCTTTGCCCTGGGCCTGGTTTTGTTTGCTGTCACCCTATGCTTGAACGTGATCGCCTTGCGGATCGTCCAGCGGTACCGGGAGCGTTACGAATAATGGCCACGTCTACCGATAACATCCTGCCACTTACAGTGGTGCCGAAACCCGCACCCCCTAGCCCCCACGCCAGGGGGCCTGGGTCATCCGTGTTTAACCGTCGCTTGGCCCGCCGTCGCGGCCGCGAGCAAAGATTGATAAAGGCGGGTCAACTGGCCATCCTGGTGGCTATTGCCATGCTGGCCACGCTACTGGTGAGCATTGTCAGCAAAGGCTATAGCGCCTTTGGACAAACTGAGATTGCCTTGGAAGTATCGCTTGATGAACAGCAGATTGATCCAGCAGGCACCCGCGATCCGGCGGTGCTGCGCCGGGCGAATTATCAGGCGATCATACGCGATGGGTTGCTAGCAATCTTCCCCGAAACCACAGGTCGCCAGGACCGCCGTGCTCTGACCAAAATTGTGAGTAATGCAGCGCAATTTGAACTGGCGCATTTGGTGGTCGACCACCCGGAATGGATCGGTACCACCCGGGTCATCCACCTGCCCGCCTCGGACGATATTGATCAGCTGATCAAAGGCAAGATCGATCGGCATCTGCCAGAAACCGCACGCCGGGTGTCTGATCAGGACATTGCGTGGATCGAAACCTTGGAAGCGCGCGACCAGATCGGCCTGCATTTCAACACGCGCTTATTCACCAATGCGGATAGCCGTGACCCTGAGGTGGCCGGCATTTTAGGCGCTGTGATGGGTTCGCTATTCGCCTTGCTCGTATGTTTCACCATCGCTTTTCCCTTAGGCGTTGGTGCGGCGGTCTATTTGGAAGAATTTGCGCCGAAAAATCGCTGGACCGATTTGATTGAGGTGAACATCAACAATTTGGCGGCGGTACCATCGATTATCTTCGGCTTGTTAGGCTTGGCGGTGTTTCTAAACACCTTTGGCCTGCCACGGTCAGCGCCCCTAGTCGGCGGCATGGTGCTGGCACTCATGACCTTGCCGACCATTATCATTGCGGCGCGCGCGGCCTTAAAAGCGGTGCCCCCATCGATCCGTGAAGCGGCCTTGGGTCTGGGGGCCTCAAAGCATCAGGTGGTGTGGCATCACGTGGTGCCCCTGGCCCTGCCTGGCATGTTGACCGGTACGATTATTGGCATGGCCCAGGCCTTGGGCGAAACCGCACCGCTGCTGATGATCGGTATGGTGGCGTTTATCGCCGATGTGCCCGGCTCGCTCACTGATCCCGCCACCGCCTTGCCGGTACAAATTTACATTTGGGCCGATAGCCCCGAGCGGGCGTTCACCGAGCGCACCTCGGCCGCAATTATGGTCCTGTTGACCTTTTTAATCACCATGAACGCGCTGGCTGTATGGCTGCGCCGAAAACTCGAACGTCGTTGGTAAGGATTGATGATGAGTAGCAGCAACGCCCTCGCTTATGATCTGATGCAGGAACTGGCCCAACCGACCGTCAAAATGGCGTGTCAGGATGTGCATGTGCATTACGGTGACGCCCATGCCTTGAAAGGGGTCAGCCTTGATGTCCACGCCCGTGAGGTTTTGGCGTTAATCGGCCCCTCGGGTTGTGGGAAATCGACGTTCCTGCGCTGCTTAAACCGGATGAATGAAACGATCATCGGCGCTAAGGTTACCGGTCAGATTACCATCGATGGTCAAGATATTTATGACCCCAGCTTGGATGTGGTGGAGCTGCGCGCCCGGGTGGGCATGGTGTTTCAAAAGCCAAACCCATTCCCCAAATCAATTTATGACAACGTGGCTTATGGCCCGCGGATCCATGGCCTGACCGATAGTAAGGAT